>JAUZEU010000390.1 GCA_030838885.1 Bryobacterales bacterium
TACGAACGCAGGCACTCTCTGGAGATTTCAGATTACGGCGGAGTCGCGACGGCTGCGCCCTGGTTATCGACTCTGTTTCTGATTACTACGCTGGCCAGCATCGGGCTCCCCACGCTCAGCAATTTCATAGGTGAATTCCTGGTGTTGCAGGGCGCCGCCCAGGCGCGGTTTACCTGGGCTGTCTTCGCAGCGCTCGGCGTGATTCTCTCCGCCTGCTACATGCTCTGGCTCTACCAGCGGGTATTCTTCGGAGAACTCTCCGACAAAGTGAAACACCACATGCCCGATCTTAGTTTGCGCGAGTGGGCTTGCGCGCTGCCACTCGTAGCCATGATGGTTTGGATGGGGATGTACAGCCAGTCATTCCTGCCCCCGGTGTCCGAAACGAACTCGGCAATTCTCAATCAAGGCAGGATGAACGCGCCTGTAAGGGCTGGTCTGAGTGGCGGAGGTAACACGAATGCTCGCTAACTTCGCACCGTCCAGTGACGATCTTCTGCGCTTTTCTCCGGAACTGATTTTAACTGTCGCCGGTACCCTGCTGATGGTACTCGATCCGTTTTTCGCCAAACGGATGCCCCGTCTTTTTGGCCACGTCTCCATTATCGCGTTCATTGCGGCAATATTCGGAGCGATAGCCGCCAACTCTGTTCCCGGCGCCGCGTTCTCAAATCTGCTGATTGTGGACGGATTCGCTACCTTCTTCCGCATACTGGTTCTGTGTATCGGAATTCTTTCTGTTTTTCTGTCTTATCGCTATCTCGAACGCGAAAAGGCCGAGACCAGCGAATATCACGCGCTGTTACTGTTCTCCGTAGTTGGCCAGTGCCTCATGGTCGCCTCCAATGACCTGATCATGATCTTCCTCGGTCTTGAGATCTCGTCAATTGCGTCTTACATCCTCGCCGGCTATCTCCGCGATGACAAGCGCAATAACGAAGCCGCTCTGAAGTACTTCCTGCTCGGCTCGTTCGCGACAGGCTTTTTCCTTTACGGCATTGCGATCGTCTACGGACTCTCCGGCAGCACCAAACTCGACGAGATTCGAATCGCGCTGAACTCGCCGGATATTTCGCCCGCGGTTATAGGTGTGGCTGCAGCGCTGATGCTCATCGGTTTGGGCTTCAAGATCTCCGGCGCACCGTTTCAGATGTGGGCTCCCGACGTTTACCAGGGCGCTCCTGCCCCGGTCAGCGCCTTCATGGCCACTGCTCCGAAAGCGGCAGCCTTCGCCATCCTGCTTCGGATCTTTATGACCGGGTTCCAGCAGAGCGCCAATCTCTGGGAACCATTTATCTGGATTTCCGCGCTGCTCTCGATGACCATTGGGAACTTCGCAGCCCTTACGCAGAGCAATCTCAAGCGTATGCTTGCCTATAGCTCGATCGCTCATGCGGGCTATATGCTTGTGGCAATTGCGGCCCGATCTGAACTGGGCACTGCAGCCGTCATGTTTTATCTCGCTGCATACGCTCTGATGAATATCGGAGCCTTTGCCGTAGTTATTCATATTTCCGGTAAGGGTGAACGGCACTTACGGATTGATGACCTGGCGGGACTCGCTCAGAAGCAGCCGGTGACGGCTGCATTACTGACAGTCTTCCTGCTTTCGTTTATCGGCGTACCACTGACGGGCGGGTTCTTCGGTAAGTTCTACATCTTCAATGCCGCACTCAAGTCAAATCTCGTTTGGCTGGCGGTGCTGGGGCTTCTCAACAGCGCGGTAGCGGCCTATTACTACCTTCGTCTGTTAGTGGTCATGTATATGCACGAACCAGGCGAGGTAACTCAGTCGCTGGAACCTCTGGGTCCAGGACTTGGCGCAGCTTTGGTGTTGCCTGCAATTGGCACCTTCCTCCTGGGTGTCATGCCATCGGCGCTTCTCACTTTCGCCCGCGCATCGTCAGTACTCGGCAAATAGTCCGAGTTGATGAATGTTTGTTAGGATGGAGCCCGACGTGCTCTTACCTAACTCAGGAGAATTTGATTTAAATGCGTACTGCTCTGATTGCTGTAGTTGCCGCGGCGGCCACCTTTGCCCCGGCTACCTTCGCAGCTAAAAATAACGCCGCCGAGCGCCTCGATGCGGCTGCGGATCTGATGACCGACATGATGCACGCTTCGGATAAAGGTGTGCCGCAGGATTTGCTGAACAAGTCCCGCTGTGTCATCCTCGTCCCAGGGTTGAAAAAGGCTGCTTTCATCGTTGGTGGAAAGTACGGCCGCGGCTTCGCTTCGTGCCGGAAGAGCAACGGTGTAGGGTGGTCGGCGCCCGCCCCTATGCGAATTGAAGGCGGCAGCGTCGGCTTCCAGATTGGTGGTTCCGAGCAGGACGTGCTGCTGCTGGTAATGAACGAGTCCGGGATGAAGCACCTGCTGAGCAACAAGTTCACGCTCGGCGGCGAAGCTACCGCTGCGGCCGGACCGGTTGGACGCGATGTGAGCGCCCAGACCGATGCCGTGATGCGCGCCGAGATGCTCTCTTACTCCCGATCACGCGGGCTCTTCGCGGGTATTTCTCTTCAGGGCGCCACGCTCCGCCCGGATGATGAAGCCTGCCGCGAACTGTACGGTAAGGAATTGGAAAACGGGGCGATTCTGAACGGCGATACGAAAGCTCCGCCGGCTGCTGCCAAGCTCATCGAGTTACTCAACAAGAATTCCTCCCGCGAAACCCACTAAGCGTCATTCCCGCTAACGGCCGCCCCGCCCTGATTCGAGTGCGGGGCGGTCGTGTGTCAGACGTTCCAGCTTGCCAGGTCTCCCACATGAAAAGCTCCTTCACGCGGCACCGCTTCGATGGGCAAGCCATCCTGCCAGAACGACAAGCTGAATTCCTCCGCATCGCCCGTCATCGGGACAGCAATCTCCAGTACATCCTTGAACCCGGCACGAGCTGAATTGCCGTGTATCACGGCTTTAGCGGATTCGATCCTGATCACGGCGACGGTCTCTTGTGAATGCCGGGAGTGCACCTGAATCTCCAGGTTTTCCAGTGTGGACGCTTCTTCCTCAAAGTCCACCCGAAGGAATGCGGATTCGCTGTTGGCTCCGTAATGCACGGACTTCACCAGCGCTCGCTTGCCGTGCATAGAGCCCTGCCGCGGGTCTACCTTGTAGACACCGGCGCCGAGCCACTCGAAATATGAATCCACCGTACCATTGACGCGAGGTGAGATCGACCCCAGCGGCAGAGTGTGCGTCTCATCCGTTTGCACCTGGAGGATGGGATGAGATAGTTCCACCGGCGGCGTGAGGCCCAGGGCCCGGTAAACATTGGCCAGATGCTCGCGGTAAATCTGATCGAATTCCACCCGGTTCGCCGACTCATGCTCCGGCCCATACCACCAGTTCCAGTCACTGCCTTCGGAAATCAGCAGTTCTTCCAGCGCCATTTTCCTGCGATCAGCCGGTACATCTACCGCGGCCGCGTAAGCCTGTCGTGCGTTCAGCAACAACCGCCACGCTTTGTTATCTTCTTCGGCGCCAATCCAGACATCGAAATTTGCGCTGATCCAGGAGCCCGGAAAAATATGGTCCAGCGGCTGGGGTGTGAGACGACGGAAGGCTTCACTGACGGTGATTGCCTGCATGTTGCCGTCGCTCTGAATTGCGCCGTAAAGCTCGCGAAAAAACGGGCGCCCGCTGCGATCGTAATATTCCCAGGCGTTCTCGCCATCCAGAATAATGGGGACCAGCGCGTCGCGGCCGCTCGCCAGAATGCCCCGGCAGTTGTCCTGAATGCGCCGCAGAAAATCCTGCGCCGCGTCCCTGGCCCCCATCCCTGAATAAACAAACCCAATCAGGTCGCTCATCAGATGATCGCGGAAGATCATCTTCATTCGCTGACCATTCTGCTGCCATTCATATGGCCGGTACGTGACATCGGGCGTCGCCGCGCGGCCGAGCGTTCGGTCCAGCACTCCGTTATCCGTCGCCGCCCACTCGAAGCCGACCGAGGCTGCGAGCCCCAGCGCCTGATCCGACACCGAGCCCTCTGAGGGCCACAAGCCCACGGGGGCCACACCGAAGGTCTTCCTGATGTAATCCCGGGCCATCTGCAGCTGCAGCAGGGCGTCTTCGGGATAACTGAACCGGGGCGGAAGCGGCACGTTGGGGTGCGATACCTGGGCGATGTCGCTGTCGCATAGCAATGGCAGAATTGGATGATAAAACGGCGTGGTCGAAATCTCGATCTGGCCGGACGCCGCCATCTTTCTGTATTGCGGTATCACCTGCGCACAAATTTCCGTCTGCTTGCGCCCCATCAGCGCCTGATCTTCCAGGGAATAGTTCCGGCCTTTATTTACCAGGGCCTGTACTTCCGGGTCCTTGTCGAGAAACTCCTCGTCAAACCAGGCCAATTGCGAAAGCACCTGCAGATCCCGGTACTCGTGCGGTCCGAATATTCCCCGGCCATCGCGCACGGCCAGGGTTT
>JAUZEU010000397.1 GCA_030838885.1 Bryobacterales bacterium
AGGATTGTGGCGACCATTGAAGTTGTAGTCGTCTTGCCGTGGCTGCCCGCCACTGCGATGCCGTACTTCAGCCGCATCAGTTCGGCGAGAAGTTCTCCGCGCGGAATCACCGGAATCTGTAACCGGCGAGCTTCCTGCACTTCGGGGTTCGCCTCATCTACCGCCGAACTCACTACCAGCGCCTTCGCCCCGGTCACATTGTTCGCGTCGTGGCCTTCAAAGACCGTAGCGCCCAACTGAGCCAGGCGGTCCGTCGTAGCAGTCAGCTTCAGGTCTGAGCCGGAGATCGTGTAACCAAGGTTCAGCAGCACCTCGGCGATACCGCTCATGCCGATTCCCCCGATACCCGCGAAGTGGAGATGCTGCCGTGAAAAAAACATCTTATATATGTATTGTTTCGGTTGATGGAAACCCTGTCAATTGATTTTTGCCGCTTCTTCCACGAGAATTGCAGCCGCGCGCCGTGCTGCACTGCCTGCTGAATGGGGACGCGACAGTTTCCTCGCGTTTTCACCCATGCTCACAAGCCGCGCCCGGTCCGCACACAGCTCGCTCACCGACTCGAAAAACTTCTGCCCGGTCCACTCGCGATCCAGCGACAGAACCGCGGCCCCTGCCCGCTCAAATGCCCGCGCGTTTTTGAACTGATGATCATCCGCCGCGTAGGGAAACGGAATCAGCACCGAAGGCTTTCCCGCCGCCGCCAGTTCGGAAACCGCTCCGGCCCCCGAACGGCAGACAATCAGATCGGCACGTGAAAAGGCGGCAGGCATATCTTCCACAAACGCACTCACTTCTCCCGCCAGCCCTGTCACGGAGAACTCGGCCGCCAACCCCTGATACATGGGAACACCAGTCTGATGAATAAATCGCACCGGCAAGCCTGACTCCCGGAACAGCGGCCAACTCTGCCGCGCTGCTTCATTCAGCGTCCGCGACCCCTGACTCCCCCCGGTAATCAGCACCGTAAACTCCTGCTGTTCACTCTTACGCCCGATCCTGAAAAACTCTTCCCGCACCGGCAGCCCGGTAAGTTCCGTCCGCCCTTTCGGGAAAAACCGCGCCGTCTCCTCGAAGTTGATCAGAGCCCGCTTCACCCAGCGCGCTATCCGGCGGTTAGTCACGCCCGGCACCGCGTTCGGCTCCATAATTACCACGGGCACGCCCCGCAACAGAGCTGCCAGCACCGGAGGCCCTGCCACATATCCACCCATACTGAACACGCCCGCGGGAGTCCAATCGCCGAAGCGTTTCCATTGCGCCCACGTCTCCACGGCTAAACGCCACGCGCTCGTGAAACGCGTTGAGATGCCCAGGTTCTTCAGCCCGCCCACCTGGATCTTTTCCAGCCGGAAACCCGCCGCGGGAACCAGTCTCGCCTCCACGCCCCGCTCCGTCCCCACAAACAAAACTTCATGCCCTGCCCGTACCAGTTCCCGCGCGACTGCGATGGCCGGAATCACATGGCCTCCGGTGCCACCGCCGGCCATCACAAATCTCACCCCGCGTGCTCCGAGAGATTCAGCAAGATCCCCAGCGATGCCAGCGTTACCAACAGTGAACTGCCGCCGAAGCTGATCATTGGCAGCGGAATCCCTTTCGGCGGCACAAGGCCCAGCACCACGCTGATGTTGAAGAAGGCCTGGATCACCAGCATTGTCGTGATCCCCAGTGCCAGATAGCGTCCGAACTCATCTGGCATCAGCACCGTTGTGCGAATGCCACGCCACAGCACGATCAGAAAGCCGATCATCACCGCCGCCGAGCCGAACAGGCCGAACTCTTCCCCAATCACCGCAAAAATCATGTCAGTGTGCGATTCCGGCAAGTAGAACAGCTTCTGCCGTCCCTGCATCAGCCCCACACCCGTAGGTCCGCCGGAGCCGACCGCAATCACTGCCTGCCGGATCTGATAGTTCGTATCTTTCGCAGTGATCGTCTTTTTCATCTGCGAACGAATCCAGCCATGCGAATCAAGCTTGTCCACCAGCTTCAATGACGGGTCCACAAAGCTGATCACGCGCACCAGACGGTAGGGCTTTGCGGCAACCGCGACAGTGCAGGCAAGCACCCCAACCACGGCTGCGATCACAATATACCGGCGCTCCAGTCCCGCCACACAGAACATCACCGCCGCAGTCGAAACAAGAACGATCGGCGTTCCCAAATCTGCCACTATCACGGCCGCTGTAATGAAGCCCAGCGCCAGAATCGCGGGCAGCAGCGTGTAGCGGCTGTTAATCGCATGAGAGCGCAACGCAATGAAATAAGCCAAAAACAGAGCAATTGCGGGCTTCGCGAGTTCGGCCGGCTGTAACCCGCCAAAGAACGGAAACCGAATCCATCGATGCTGCCGCGGATCGAGCACATAAGCCGCCACCAGCAGCATCATCACAACGCCAATCAGTGTGAAGGCAACTGCCGGTGTCTGCAGTTTCCGGTAGTGCAATCGCTTGAAAAACATCATGAGGGGAATGGCCAGAACGATCCACATGAGTTGCCGCACTGCGTAGTAGTAACTCGAACCCTGCCGGCTGTCGGCCACAACCGACGATGCACTGTAAACCATGACGGAGCCGAATAGAACCATCAGCACCACGGTCGTGAAAAGAACCCAGTCTGTCTTAAGCTTTTGCGCCATATCTCTGACTCAACTCACCTACTAATTCTTTGAACACCAGTCCGCGATGCTCGTAGCTTTGAAACTGATCGAAACTCGCGCATGCCGGAGCCAGCAGCACTGTGTCGCCCGGTTTCGCAGCTTTCCATGCCTGATGCACAGCTTGATCGAGCGTGCCTGCCCCGATCAGTTTCACCGCGCCCGCCAACTGCCCCGCAATCTTCTCCGCCGCCGAGCCGATCAGCACCGCCGCATGAGCCTGTCGCTGCAGCCGCTCGCGCTGGGTGGTGTCATCGCTGCCTTTATCGTTGCCGCCCAGGATCACCCACAAGTTCCCGTCGAACGAATCGAGAGCCTTCGTCGCCGCATCCACGCTGGTGGCCTTCGAATCGTTATAGAATCGCACCCCGTTCAACTCGGTCACAAATTCCAGCCTGTGCTCGACGGCTTTGAACGTCTTCACCGCTGCGGCAATCTCACCGGAAGACACACCTGCAATCCGCGCAATGCAGGCCGCGGCCATTACGTTCTCCGCGTTATGCCGACCCGGCACCGGGATATCACTCAGAGCCATCAGCGGCGAACCGTTCACCCACACCAGACCGTCACGGATATCGTTGCCGCTGAACCATGATGTCTCGGCCGCGGTCAGCGCCGCAAATGACCTGCATGTTTCATCGTCGGCATTCAACACCGCATGATCCCCGGCCTGCTGTGTGCGAAACAAATTTCCCTTGGCTGCCGCGTAGTTCCCGAACGTGTGATGCCTGTCCAGATGATTCTGGGTCACATTCAGGCACACACCGACATGAGCGCGAAAGGTTCGCACCGTCTCCAGCTGGAAGCTCGACAGCTCCAGTACGTTCCACTGGTCCGCATGCGAAGTCGCAGTCATCGCAATCACAGGGGTCCCGATATTCCCGCCCACCTGCGCGGCCACGCCCGCACTCTGCAGAATGTGACCCACCATCGATGTTGTCGTAGTCTTTCCGTTGGATCCGGTAATCGCAATCGTGCGGCCCAGCAGATACGGCGCTGCTAACTCGACTTCTCCCACGACCTGCACGCCGAGTGCCCGCGCCCGCTCCAAACCCGGCACGTCCAGGGGAACACCGGGCGAAGGCACAATCAGATCCCAGGCCTCGTCGAACAGTTTCTCGCTTTGTATCCGGAATCCGGGGGTGTCATGCTGATTCAAATCAGTCGTAGTCACATCGGCGCCCTGCGCAGCCAAAAACGCCGCCGCCGCCCGG
This sequence comes from Bryobacterales bacterium, assembly GCA_030838885.1. Lineage (GTDB taxonomy): Bacteria > Acidobacteriota > Terriglobia > Bryobacterales > Bryobacteraceae > BOG-234. The sequence goes on from JAUZEU010000397.1 coordinate 3,874, forward strand.
CCGGATTTCTCCATCCCCACCACCAACGCTTTGGCGTTCTGCAGCTTCATCGCAGTTTCAATGTAGTCAGGGCAAACAAAGCCAGCACCAGCCCGATAATCCAGAACCGTGCGATGATCTTCGATTCCTGCCAGCCCAGCGCCTCAAAGTGATGGTGAATCGGAGCCATCTTGAAGATTCGCTTCTTCCGCAGCTTGTAACTGCCCACCTGCAGAATTACGCTCATCAGTTCGATCACAAACATGCCCGCGATGAAGATGAGCAGAATTTCCTGCTTGATCAGCACCGCGACTACCCCCATGGCGCCGCCGAGCGAGAGCGAACCCACGTCACCCATAAACACCTGCGCCGGATGCGAGTTCCACCAGAGAAAGCCGAGGCACGCGCCCGTCATCGAGCCACAGAAGATGGCCAGTTCCGCAGTGCGGGCGTTTCGCACCAGCAGCAGGTAATACGCCAGCTCACGGTTTCCACTGATAAAAGCCAACACCGTCAGCGCGCCAGCCGAGATCACCATCAGGCCGATCGCAAGGCCATCCAGCCCGTCTGTCACATTCACCGCGTTGCTCGACCCCACCACCACAAACACAAAGAACAGATAGAAAGGGAGAAAGGCCAGCGCGTAGGTGTAAGGGCTGCCCATCATCGAGTGCCACAGCAGATCGGGTTGCCATTGTTTGAAGAACGGCACGTTCAGCGTGGTTGTGTAGGTGTTGTAAGACCGCATCAGCCCCAACACCGCCGTGATAATTGCGGCCACAAGCATTTGCAGAGCGAACTTCTGCTTCGCCGTCAGCCCGAGATTCCGCTTCTTCGCCACCTTTGCGTAGTCGTCTATGAAACCAATAAAGCCGAAGCAGACCAGACCAAACAGAGCGATCCAGACGTAGAGATGTCGCAGATCTGCCCACAGCAGCGTCGGCACCACAATGCTGATAATGATCAGCACGCCTCCCATGGTGGGAGTTCCCGCTTTCTTCTGATGCGACTTCGGTCCGTCTTCGCGGATATGCTGGCCGATCTGGAATTCACGCAGCTTGCGGATCAGCCACGGGCCCAGCAAAACGCAGCAAAACAGCGAAGTCAGGCTGGCCAGCATCGTGCGTGTAGTGACGTAGCGGAAGACGTTAAAGGCTTTCACCGTCGGGAAGAGTTGTTCGTATAAGAGCCAGTAGAGCACTAAGTCCTCGCTTCCCCGATTGCCCGATTTAAAGCCTTTTCCACCTGCACGCCTCGTGAGCCTTTGAAGAGAACGGCATCGCCCGGCTGCAGATAGCCCCGGATGAATTCACCAGCCTCTTCGGAAGACCCGAAAAAAAGCGCGGCGCTGTCCGACATCCCGGCTGTTCTGGCCTCATCCACCAGAAACCGGGCAGCGCCGCGTATGCCAATAACGGCATGAATACCCTGCTCCGCCGCGAATTGTCCAATGCGGCGGTGCAGGGTCTCGGCCTCGTGGCCAAGCTCGAGCATTTCACCCAGCACGGCGATCCGCCGCTGGGCGGGAACACCACGAAGCAACTCCAGCATGGAGCGCACTGCCTCGGGGTTCGCGTTGTAGCTATCGTTGATAATCGTGACTCCGTTTCGTTCAAAGCGCTCGCCGCGCATCTTTCCTGGAGTGAGCGAGCGGACTGCGTCGCGCAGGCTCTCGGGCGGAATGCCCAATGCCCGGCAGACGGCGATCGCAGCCAGCACGTTGCTCACGCCATGGCGTCCGGCAAGCGGGGAATCGAAGTCGACGCCCAGTGCGCGGAAGTGCACGCCTGTGCTGTTTGCGCTGAAACACTCGGCCCGAACCTCTGCGTCTTCCGCGAAGCCGAACAGAATGCTCCGGCCCGGATGAACATTTGCAAATTCGCGCACCAGCGGATCGTCCGCGTTCAGCACCGCAACACCATCGGCAGGCAACTCTTCAATCAGTTCGCGTTTCGCCCGGGCCACGCCTGCAATGCCGCAGGGGAAATTCTCAGTATGCGCCCAGCCCACGTTGGTAACCACGCCAATGGTCGGTTTCGCGATCCTCGCAAGAGATCGGATCTCGCCCGCATGATTCATTCCCAATTCCAGCACGCCCACTTTGCAGTCGTCCGGTAAACGCAGAATCGAAAGCGGCACACCCAGGTGATTATTGAAATTCCCCACGGTCTTACCTGTGCGGAACTCAGTTGCCACCAGGCAGGCGATCGTGTCCTTCGTGGTCGTTTTTCCCGCGCTGCCCGTCACTGCTATTGCAGTACCCTTCCATCGCTCCCGCGCCGCGCGACCCAGTCGTTCCAGCGCCAGAGTCGTGTCGGGCACAATCAGCTGCAGGCCCGGGTGATCCGTTGGTCGCTCTACAATCGCAACAGAAGCACCGCGCTCGAACACCTCAGCAACGTAGTCGTGGCCGTCGTGCGTCGGTCCGCGCAGTGCAAAAAAGCAATCGGCCGGATTGGTCCTGCGCGAATCGATACTCCAGCCGGAAACGCTTCCTCCGGTGTTTACAGGTGCTGCCCCAATTGCTTCCGCAACACCGCGTATCGACAACGTCAAGCTTCTTTCCTCCGGAACCCGAAGGAACGCAGAACGCCGCGGGCCACTTCACGATCGTCAAAGTGAATCGTGCGGTCTTTAAAAATCTGATACGTCTCGTGCCCCTTGCCCGCCAGCAGAACAATGTCGCCCGCTCTCGCCTCTTCAACTGCCTTGTGGATGGCCGCGGCGCGATCCGGCTCAATCACCGTTCGCGTGTCCGTCCGGCGCACGCCCACCAGCACATCGTTCATGATCTGCAGGGGATCTTCCGAACGCGGGTTATCGCTGGTCACGATCACCATATCGCTCATTTCACCCGCTACTTGCCCCATGACGGGCCGCTTCGTGCGGTCGCGGTCGCCGCCGCAGCCAAACACCGTGATGACACGTTTCGGATTCAGAGTGCGTGCTACCGAGATGGCATTCTTCAGCGCATCGTCGGTATGAGAGTAATCCACCACCACCGCGAACGGCTGTCCTTCATCCACGCGCTCAAAGCGCCCCGGGACGCCCTCGCATGCTTCAATACCCCGTGCAATTTGTTCCAACGGCAGCTGATACGTCATCCCCGCGCAGCACGCAGCCAGAATGTTGTACACGTTGACTTTGCCAATCAGCGGCGAACGCACTTCAAATCGAAGTTTATCGAACACCACCTCAAGGCGCAGACCGTTCAGGCCCGAGTGGATGTGGCGCGCGCGCACCATCGCATCCTGCCCCAGCCCGTACCAAAGCACCTCTGAGGGACTGCCTGGAACCAGTAACTTGCGGCCCCATTCGTCATCGCGGTTAATTACGGAAAAGCGCGGCGGCGGGCCACCCGCTCCCGTAAACAGAAGTCGCTTGGCGGCGAAGTAGTCCTCCATAGTGTGGTGAAAGTCGAGATGATCGCGCGTCAGATTCGTAAAGACCGCCGTATGAAATTCGATGCCGTAGATCCGCGCCAGCGAAAGAGCATGAGAGGAAACCTCCATGGTGAGGTGGGTTCCACCGATCTCGTCAAGGTCACTCAACAACCGGTGCAGATCCAGCGATTCCGGCGTCGTATTCGCAGCCGCCAGTACCCTGCCCCCCAGCCGGTACTCTATTGTTCCTACCAGAGCCGTCGTCTTCCCCGCTGTGCGCAGGATGGAGTCGATCAGATACCCCGTGGTGGTTTTGCCGTTCGTCCCGGTGATACCGGTGAGAGTGACTTTCCGGTCCAGCTCTCCGTAAAACTTTCGCGACGCGAGCGCCAGTGTCCGTCGCCCGTGCTCAGTCCGCAGCCACAGCCCCGCAAATCCCGCCGGTGCTTCCGCCTCGCTGACCACCGCCAGCGCGCCTTTCTCCAATGCCTGTACCGCGAACTCACGCCCGTCCGCACGGGCCCCCGCAAACGCAAAAAACAGATAACCTGGCTGAACCTTCCTCGAGTCATACTCGAGGCCCTTCACTTCCAGACGCGCAGCCTCAGGCGGTAATTCCGACAGCAACGTTGTTCCCGCCAGAACTTCGCTCAGTCTCATATTCAGCGCGTGAAAACGATCCTGATTCTTTCTCCGCGCCGCAGTGGTTTTCCTGGCAGCGGTACCTGAGCGCGAGCCACGCCGGTACCTTCTATCATTACCTCAATACCGTCCGCTGACGCTTCTTCCACCACGGCCCGCATCGACTTACCGAGATAGTCGGGAACGGTTGGGCCTTTGCTGACCGGCGCCGGTGTGGAGACAGGATCGGGCGCGGCAGAAACCAACACGTGGCCGGACCCGGCAGGTGTAGCCTCGCCGGTGGCCGCGGGAATCTCCGCGGCCTTTTCAGCCGCTGCCAACTGCGTCAGTCTGGCTTCCTCGGCCAACAACTCTTTCACGGTCTGGTCTTCCGCCATGATGCTGTTGCCGCCCAGATCGGCCACGGACGCTTCCTCTACCACCTTATCGGTTTTCCTGGGCTTCTTCGCGTCCGCGATCTCTTCCGGAATGTCTTTCGGAACATCCATCATGCGCAGCGCTTCCGTCGCGATTGCCTTGAACACAGGGCCCGCCGCCGCGCCGCCCATGCCGTTATCGCCGGCAGTGCCGTTCAGCGTCACCACGATTACCAACTGCGGATTCGTCACCGGGGCAAAGCCCATGAACGAGGCGTTGTACAGGTGCGTGTAATGCCCGTTTTCGAAAATCTGTGCGGTCCCTGTTTTGCCGGCGGATGTGTAGCCGTCCAGACGGGCGGTCAGCTTGCCGGTGCCGCGAAGCACCACGCCTTCCATCATCATCCGCATGGTCATCACTGTTTCGGGTTTCAGGATTCGGACCGGCGCTTCCCTCGGCTCCAGCTTATTCCCGCGCTTCAGAATCACCGTGGGCCGCACCAGCATGCCCCCGTTCGCGATCACAGAACATGCACGGGCCAACTGCACAGAAGTTGTGCTGACTTCCTGACCCATCGACACGGAAGCGAGGGAAGTGGTTCCCCATTTTGACAGCGGACGGAACAGCCCGCGCGACTCAGCTGGCAGCCCGACCCCGGTCTTATCTCCGAACCCGAACCGCTTCACGTACTCGTACATCTTCTCGCGCCCCACCTTGGCGCCGATCAAGATCGCGCCAATGTTCGAGCTCTTCTCCAGAACCTGCTGCATCGTGATCGTGCCGTAGCCGTGGTGTGCTTCGTGGATCACCCGTCCCGGAAGTTTCAGAACACCACCGCCCGTGGCGATGGGCGAATCCGGCGTGAGATTGGTTGTTTCGAGCGCAGCCGACAGCGTCACGACTTTGAAGATCGATCCAGGCTCGAAGGGAACGGAAACGCCAAGATCCCAGCGCGCCCGGGCATTATCGGTGGGCTGCACTCTCTTATTCGGATCGTAGGTCGGGTAATTCGCCAGGGCCAGAACCTCGCCCGTGTACGGGTTCATGATGATGGCGGTTCCGTAACGTGCGTGCTTGAGTTCCACACCGATTTTTAACTCGCGCTCGGCGATGTACTGCAGCCGTTCATCAATGGTGAGCGTCACCGGCACGCCATTCTGCGGCACCGCATCCACATGCGAGTCGATCCCGCGATGCCGCACATCCATCACCATCAGTTCGGAGCCGGCCTTTCCGTGCAGGGAAGTATCGAGGGCCTTCTCGACCCCGATGGCGCCCTCTTCTTCTCTGAACACGGTACCGACCACGTGCGAGCCCGTCTCGCCCTTGGGATAGTGCCGCGTGCTCTCCGTCTTCAACGTCGCCCATTCCAGATTCAGGGCCTTCATTCTCGCGGTTTCGAACGTGTCGATACGGCGCTTCACCCACAAGAAGCCCCTGCGGTCATCGCGAGCTGCAGTCAGCCGGCGGTAGAGAACCTGTTTATCAAGATGGAGAATGCCGCCCAGCAACCCGGCCGCAAACTTCACGTCCGTGATCTGCATCGGGTTGACGCTGACGGAGGCGGCGGGAACACTGATGGCGAGGGGTTGGCCGTTCCTGTCGAAGATGGTGCCGCGCGGCGCGGGAATGTCGATCTCCTGCTCCTGCTGTTTACGCGCGCTGGCCTGGTACTGGGAGTGATGTGTTACCTGGAGGGAGAACAGGGCCACGAAAATTCGCAGGCTCCAAAGCAATAAGACCGCGGCAACCACCGTGAGGCGGTTGGCCGCGGCCATCGTATTCGGGCGGCCCGGAAATTCCACGGTTGATACTCCTTATTGAGACTACCGGGCGGAGCCGGCACCAGCTGCAGCGGGGGTCTCTACACGGGCGAAACTGCCTTCACGAGCCTGATTGTCGAGATGAATAATCTGATCCGAAGCGGGGTTCGTCAGGTTGCGAAGCTTCGCCAGGTCGTTCAGACGCACCGGACTCAGCAACGCGGCTTCCCGAACTTCCAGCTCACGCTTCTGATCCACTAATGACTGCTGCTCCTGCTTCAACGCCTGGAGCTTGTAGCCTGCAAGAATCGAACCGACGTGCGGCGCGATGATGCTCGCTCCCAGCATCAGGAGCACTGCGGCGGCGCCCACGGCCGACCAGCACTCGCCTTTGGCCGACGGATCCTGCTGGCGAACCACGCGGGAATTGTCGATCGATTTGGAAAAAAAATAAATGTCGTCGTTCGGCATTGCGCGTAGCCGGAACGGATCGGATTCCGCCCGAACTACTGAACTGCGTGCCGCAATCATAAGGGCATCGCTTCTCTTAAAAAATGTTGCCAGCGTAGCCATGGCTGTTCTTTTCCTCTTGCCTTCTCTGTTCGTTATAACGACTCTGCAGTTTCCACCGCCCTGAGCTTTGCGCTCCGGCTCGGCGGGTTCTCCCGTACTTCCCGCTCACTCGGTACCACTGGCTTCTTCGTCAGAATTGACGCATCCCCCAGCCGTGCCATTTCCTTAAACTTGTCTTTGACTTTTCTGTCTTCCAGCGAGTGGAAGGAAATGATGACGATACGTCCGCCGGGGCGCACCATTTTTGGTGCTCGCTCCAGCAGTGCATCCAGTTGTTGTTGCTCTCCGTTGACCAGCATGCGCAATGCCTGAAATGTTTTGGTTGCCGGATGTATTGGTCCTGTGCGGGGTACGGCCCGTTCCACTACACCCGCCAGGTGTAGTGTGCTCCGAATGGGCCGTGCCCTCACAAGTGCTCTGGCTATCTTCCGCGCCCTCCTTTCTTCGCCGAGCTGGTAGAGCCAGTCGGCTATTAAATTTTCTGAACTGTTGTTCAACAGATCGGCCGCTGTCTCGCCGCGCGTTTGATCCATGCGCATGTCCAGCGGCCCTTCCGATTGAAACGAAAACCCTCGCTCGGGATCCGTCAGCTGAAACCGGCTGACTCCCAGGTCTGCCACCAGGCCGTCCAGCCCGGTCAGACTCAGCTCCGAAAACTCCGCGTGCTGAAACTCGATCCGCTCCGAGAATTCCGCGGAGTTCCGCATCGCCATCTCGAGCGACTGTGGATCCCGGTCGTTCGAGATCAGCCGCCCTCCCTGCGTCAACTGCGCTGCAATCGCAGTAGTGTGCCCGCCCAGTCCCGCAGTGCAATCCAAATACGTCCCCGTGGGGTTGATGGCCAAATATTCTAATGTCTCGGCGAGTAGTACGGGGTAGTGTTGCGCCATTCCGCATCACCGAATCCCCTTCCCAAGTCCCGCCTGCTCCAGCGCAATCACATCGCCGGCCGCATCGCCTTCACCCTCACGACTCATCTCGTCGTAAACGCTCTGCGTCAGAATCTGAACAACGCCCCTGTCCACCAGAAGGCGCAACTCCTGCGCGGTTTGCAGGTTCAACCCGCTCCGTAACTGCGGAGGCAGCGTGATTCGCCCCTGCCCGTCCAGATCGGCCTCAGCGCCCAGCGACTGCGCCCGGAACATGACCCTCTTCGCCCGCACGCGATCTTCGGTCGAATCCAGGAATTCCTGATACTTGTCCCACACGGGAATCGGGTATATTTGGCCGATGCGTCCATCGAGACTGGTACAGAAAAACGTCTTGTCCGGGAACTTATCCAGAAACTCTTTTAGCTTCACCGGCAGTTTCAGACGACCGTTGGCATCAATGCTAACCGTAAACAGTCCGAGCGGCTGCCGTCCAGGAAAAACCGTCGATACTGGTCCGATTGAGTCCAACTGAGTCCTATTTCAGCCAATTTCGGCCTACAACAGATTGTGGCACGACCAGAATCGTCTTGCAAGAGAATAATTAGAACAACTTGTGGGGAATGTGTAAGTTAGATGAAGTACTACAGGTACATACCTCAGACGCATGAATACCATTAGTAGTGTTCAGTGGCGAATGAAGGGCGAAACTGAGGCGAAGGAGCTGAAAAGAACGCTGAAAAAGCCGTTTGGAGGGCGGTCAGCGTACCGGGAATCAACAACTTGAGAGCGCTTTTCGGCGGCCTGCTAAAAGTGTATGCCCAGGAGGATTTCAGCCTGGTTCAGGTTCGAAAAGCTATCAAAATAAGAGACGCTCTGCCGCGTATACCGCAGTTCCCCGCTGATCCGGAAGAACGGAATCTTCACGTCAACGCCACCGCCCAGGACGGCACTCGCGTCCGACTGATGCAGTAACCTGCCCGGACCGGAAGTGATGTTCTTCGCGGCCGAACTCAGTCCCGACAGGTGATCGAAAGAGACGCCGGCTTCCAGAAACGGCTTCACGATCGGAGTACCGAACCGATACTGCAGCAGCACCGGGAAGCGCCACTGTTGGGCAGAGATGTTCGCCTGCACCGACCCGGCGGGATTGTTGACCGCGAGGACGAACTCGTACGGCCGATACAGCGCATCCACCTCGACACGCAGACCTGCGGGCAGACTTACCTGGAACGCGGGACCAATTGTGAAGTTGCTGCTTTTGGGGATGGACCGAATCCCGTTCGCCACACTGTCCTTCGCGACGTCATTGAATGGGGCTCCGCCTAATACCCCAACCGAGAAGAGTTGGGCATTCGCGGCAATCACCGTGAACGACGATAACAAAAGCAATTTATTCATCCAACTCCATAGTACGTACTACCCGTTCACAGCGTTGCTATTCGCCGATCAAATGCAGTAGCACCCGGCGACGGTGCGGTACCGAACGGTGCTCAAACACATATATCGCCTGCCATGTGCCCAGGGCAGGCGCTCCATCGCGCACCGGAATGGACAGCGACGCGGATGTCAACGATGACCGGATATGTGAGGTCATGTCATCCGGGCCTTCCAGAGTATGCCGAAACCAGGGCGTGTCGTCCGGGACCAACTGGTCGAAGAAATCCGTCATGTCGCGCCGGACGTCCGGGTCTGCGTTTTCCTGGATGGTCAGCGAAGCCGTGGTGTGTTGCAGGAAGACGGTCAATAGTCCGCTTGCAATTCCCTGCTTCGCCACCCACTGCCGCACCTCGCGCGAGATGTCGTACAGACCTTTCCCGCGCGTGGCGACGGTGAGGTCTCCGTGCCCCTGTTTCACCTTTTATTCCACAGTCACGCTTTTGGCCAGATTGCGCGGCTGATCCACATCGCAGCCGCGTCGGACCGCAATATGATACGCCAGCAACTGCAGCGGAACGATTTCAAGAATGGGCGCCAGCAGATCGGGCGCTGCCGGGATCTCGATCACTTCGTCCGCCACTTTACGAACTTCGGTATCGCCTTCAGTCACGATCGCGACGACCCTGCCTTCGCGGGCCTTTACTTCCTGTATGTTTGACAGCGTCTTCTCATAGAGGACAGTGCTCTCCGGGTTGGAGCGGTCATGCGTGGCCAGCACGACGACGGGCAGCTTCTCGTCGATCAGCGCGTTCGGGCCGTGCTTCATCTCGCCCGCCGGATAGCCTTCGGCGTGGATATATGAGATCTCCTTCAGCTTCAGAGCGCCTTCGAGCGCAATAGGGAAGTGAATTCCCCGGCCGAGATACAGAAAATCCGTAGCCCGGAACAGTTTGCGCGCCAGTTCCTCATAAAGGTTGTCGTGGGTCAGGATCGCTTCGATCTTGCCCGGGATCAGGATCAGTTCCTGCACGAACTCGCGCGATTTCGCCTCATCCATGACGCCGCGCATCTGGCCCAGGTAAGACGCCAGAATCGCAAGGGCGGTCAGCTGGCAACTGAACGCCTTGGTGGATGCCACGCCAATCTCGGGGCCGGCATGGGTGTAGATCGAGCCAGACGATTCCCTCGTGATCATGGAGCCGACCACGTTGCAGATCGCCAGCGTCTTCGAACCCTTCGACTTTGCTTCCCTCTGCGCCGCAAGCGTGTCGGCCGTCTCGCCGGATTGCGAGATCACCACCGTCAGAATCTCCGGCGACATGATCGGGTCGCGATAACGGAACTCGCTGCCGTAATCCACTTCCACCGGCATGCGGGCCAGCTTCTCGATCATGAATTTGCCTGCCAGCGCAGCATGCCAGCTGGTGCCGCAGGCAATGATCTTCACCTGGCGGAACGAGCGGAATTCGTCCGGCGTGATGTCCATCTCGTCGAGAAAGATCTTGCCCGTTTCCTGGCCCACGCGGCCGAGGGTGGTGTCACGGACGGCGCGCGGCTGCTCAAAGATCTCTTTGAGCATGAAATGCTTGTAGCCGCCCTTTTCCGCCATGATTGGATCCCAGAGGACATGCTGGACCTGGCGGTTGACATGGTTGCCGCTGAAGTCGCTCAGCTTCACGCCGGAACGGGTCAGCACGGCCATGTCGCCATCCGCCAAAAAGAACATGTCCCGCGTGTGACTCAGAATCGCGGGCACGTCGGACGCGACGAAATACTCGTTGTCACCGAGCCCGATGACCACCGGGGGGCCTTCGCGCGCAGCTACGATCTTGTTCGGATCCTGACGACTGAGAACGGCCAGCGCGAAAACGCCGCGGATCTGTTTCACGGCGCACTGTACAGCCTGCTCGAGATTGCCCTTGAAGTATTTCTCGACCAGGTGAGCGATGACTTCGGTGTCGGTCTCGGTTTTGAAGACGTGGCCTTCCCGCTGCAACTGTTCTTTCAGCGGCAGGTAGTTCTCGACAATGCCGTTGTGCACGACGACGATGTCGCCCGTACAATCCCGGTGGGGGTGGGCATTCTCCTCGGTGGGGCGGCCGTGGGTGGCCCACCGGGTGTGGCCGATGCCATAGCGGCCATCGACGGGGTCCAGCTGAAGAACATCTTCGAGGTTGCGGAGCTTGCCGGACGCCCGACGGATTCCGAGCGTTTCGTCATCCTGATAAACGGCCACGCCTGCGGAGTCATAACCGCGGTACTCCAGCTTTTTCAGGCCGTCAATAATAATCGGTACTGCTCGTTGCGCACCTACGTAGCCGACAATTCCGCACATTCAGCCATTGTACGGGTATCACTGGTCTGCGAGCATTTCGATCCGGTAGTTTTCTATCACCGGATTGCTCAAAACGTCGCGCGCGATAGAATCCAAGTCTTCGCCGGGCTGCATCGTTATTTCAAAGAACTTGCCCTGACGGACATCTTCAATGCCCTTATGGCCGAGGCCGTTGAGAGCGGCGCGAATGGTCTGGCCCTGAGGATCGAGGACTGACGGTTTGAATGTGACGTACACCCTAGCTTTCACCATTTCAGTTTAGTCGAACAGGGTTTCCTGACGGTCGTCGAAGAAGGTGGTGACCGGCTTCTTCGACGGGGGCGGCGCGAAACTGCGCATCAGCTTCAGCATCTTCTCGTGGCACTCGTGGATGTCGATCAGAGCCTCACAGCGCTGGCATCCGGCTTTGACGGCCCCCCGGCCATCTGTATAAGGGTCAAACATAGGGTGCCGGGAGCACTTGCCGCGCCAGCGGACACTGCCGATCTTGAGCATTCCGTCTTATTTTATTTGAGGGACAGACGTTCGTGCGATCTGACCCTTCAGAGCTTCGTCAATGGACACGTTGTGGTTGGTAAGGGTCAAGCCAATGGCTCGTTCCAGCTGGTTACGCGCCTTGGCGTAGGCACCCCGGGCGATCACTTCGGTGGAGCGGGCCTGGGCGGCGAAGGTCTCGTACTGGATCACGAGGAAGTTGGTAGAGAGACCCACGTTGAAGCGCTCCTGCTCGATTTCGAGGGATTGCTCCTGCAGGTTGCGGGTTTGGACGGCGGCATCGTAAGCGGCGCGGGTGCGCTGCAGGGCGATGAGCGCGTCTTCGACTTCGAGCCGGATCTGGTTTTCCAGCTGTTTGGTGCGGATCTGTGTCTGGCGAAGCTGCACTTCATCGCGCGCCAGATCGGCCTGAGCAATGCGATTACGGAGGGGCAGGGTGAGGTTGATTCCGACGCTGTACGTGGGGTAGTCGCGCCGCAGGATCTGCTCCAGAGCCGAACCATAACCGTCTCCGTAGCCGAGCAGGCTTCCGGTGGGAAGCGTGCCTGTAAAGGCCGGGTTCGGGGCGCCCGCCAGGCCGCTGTTGGATGCGTTGGCGACGATATCCAACTGGGGCAGAATGCCGTTGCGCGAGCCCTTGATGCTGATTTCAGAGTTGTTGACCTGCAGCTTTGCGGCCTGCATTTCGGGGCGTCTATCGAGCGCGAGCCGGACCATTTCCTCCGGAGGCTGGGCTGGAAGCGGGTCGATACTCAGGGTATCCGTGGGGATGATTCGGGCGGCATGAACGATCGGATCGGCACTGGCGTTCCGCGTCAGCACATTCTTAAAGATGAGTTCCTGCTGGCGGACGAAGCCTTCGGAGTTGATGAGATCCTGCCGGGCGGCCTCGACCTGTGCCTGGGCGCGGGTGAGCTCGATGGGCGCCAGAGTTCCCTGCTCGACCTTATTCCGGTTGTCTTCGGCGAGGCGCTGCGCGGTGGTAAGGTTCTGCTGCTTGACGTGGTAATCCTCATTCAGACTGACGAGGTCAGTGTAGAGGCGAATGACGCCGGAGACGGTGCTGACCACCTGCTGCTCAAAGATGAAATCTGAGATCTTTTCGTTGTTCTTCCCGATGCGAATGAAGCGGCGGTTGACGGAAGGACCAAAACCCCTGAGCAGAGGCTGAGTCACGGTTACCCCGAGGCTGGAACTGTAGTAAGGATTGATCAGGTTGCGTGTCGAGTTACTTTCGGTGCGCAGGTTCTGAAGATTGGCGACGACCTGAGCGCCTGAACTGAAGCCCTGGGAGTAACCTGCATTGCCATTAATGTTGCTGTTGTTCAGCGACGGCGTGCCGGTGACCACCAGGTTCGTCTGGGGAGTGCTGAGGTGCTGCGCCACGAACTGACCGATGATGGCCGGGTCGAACTGGGGGAGCAGCGGGCCAGTGGCGAAAGGAAAGGTTCCGACGACGCCCAGGTTGTTCTGAGATTCCTGAATCAGCTGGGTGTCGGTTACGTTGGTGGGGACCGAAGTGGACGGAGTGACACCCGTGGCCGCGGAATTATTCAGAGGGCTGCCCGGGCCGCCGACGCCCGCAGGCGTTTCGTTTACGGTGACGCCGACACCACGCAGAAGACCGCCGCCCTGGGCGCGAAGAGTGTCCGTCTCGGCTGCACGGATGCCGTAGCGCTGGAGTTCCAGATCCAGATTGTTTTCGAGGGCGAGAGCTATAGCATCCTGCAGGGACAGGTACATCTGTCCGGCGCGGATGAGATCGTGTACACGGGACGAATCGCGAAAATCAGTGCCCGAAACGGCGCTGGG
>JAUZEU010000411.1 GCA_030838885.1 Bryobacterales bacterium
TGTGTCGAGTATTGTCACTAAGATTCTCATAAAACACCTTTGAACGCATAGCAAGCAAGCTGGGGCACATCACGAACCGGATGTGCTTCTCCTCAGCTCTCTGAAACAGGAAAACGTCTTTCCGAACGAGAGGCTTTTTCTGATCTTGGGCAGTATGATCCGTCCATGGGGGACCACCTGCCGCCAAGGGCCGGATTGACCGGGCGTGTGGTCAAATGTTCGCGTGAGCGGAGTGAGTTTATGATGGATGTTCCTCATGCCAGAGAACAAATGGGCTCGGCTTTTGGCGTACGTCACCGGGCTGGTCAATCAGAAGCTCCTGCTCCAGAATGAATACCTCGCAGCTGAGAATCGCATCCTCCGCGCTCACCTTCCCGCCCGTATGCGGCTCTCCGATCCCGAGCGGTCGACCCTAGCGGAAATCGGAAAGCGGCTCGGCCGGGCTGCACTTCAGCAGGTCGCCTGTGTCGCCAAACCCGATACCATCCTCGCCTGGTACCGGCGGCTCATTGCCCTCAAATTTGACGGCTCCAAATTGCGTTCTTCGCCGGGCCGGCCCCGCATCGCTTCCGAACTGGAAGCACTCATTGTGCGCTTCGCCAGAGAGAACTCCGGCTGGGGATACGACCGCATCGTCGGAGCCCTGGCCAATCTCGGCCACACCGTTTCCGATCAGACGGTGGGCAACATCCTTCGCCGCTACGGGATCCAGCCGGCACCCAAGCGGAGCCAAAATACCACCTGGAAGGATTTCATCGCCTCTCACATGGCCGTCCTGGCAGGTACCGACTTCTTCACGGTCGAAGTGCTCACCTGGCAAGGTCTCGCCACCTACTACGTCTTGTTCTTCATTCATCTGGAATCTCGCCGCGTCAGTCTCGCCGGTTTGACCAAACACCCCACCGCCGAGTGGATGATTCAGATGGCTCGCAACGCCACCGACGGGAGTTCCGGATTCCTCCGTGGCATGCGCTACCTTCTTCATGATCGGGATACAAAATTCTGCGCTGCGTTCTTAGATGTCTTGCTGTCAAGCGGAATACAGCCATTGACCCTTCCACCCAGAAGTCCGAATCTGAACGCTTTTTCCGAGCGCTGGGTGTGTTCCCTCCGGCAAGAATGCCTGTCCAAACTCATTCTGTTCGGAGAAGCTTCGTTACGCCGGGCGTTGAACCAATACATCGAACATCATCATTTTGAACGAAACCACCAGGGTAAGGGCAATCTTCTCCTCTTCCCTTCTCCACACGTATCGCTAAGTTCCGAGAGCAAGACCGTTCTCTGTCGCGACCGCCTCGGCGGCTTGCTTAAGTTCTACTCCCGAGTCGCTTGATTCTTTGACCACTCGAGATCGGCGGCCGGAGCAGAGAATCCGGGCGCACGTCAGGGCCCGGAAGGAGGAGAAGCCGGGCTGGGTAAAGCAGGGCTGAAAGGCGAGCAGGAAGGGAGCAAAAGACCGGACGAGGAGATCAGGCATCGGCGCGCCTTAAATCTTTCATCGCTGTTATGAAAGACATGCCAGTCCAAAAAGCGCCTCAGCGCTTCTAGGGCCGGGCGCTGCGTCGGACATTCTCGAACAGCACCAGAGCCAGAGAGCCAAATAAAAGCGGGCCACGCCAGTGTTCGCGAGTCACGACACGCGGAACAATGAATACTGCCAACGCGAGACAAGCGAGAATACCCACCGTGAAACTCGCGTCCTCCACAAACAGCCCCCAAACCTCGCGTAATGCAGTGGTGATTGCCTTCATAAACTTGCCTGGACTGAGCTTTGGTGTTTTGCGGCATGAACCGCTGCTGCGGATACCAGAAGAAAGCCCACCACCAATGCGACCAGCGCCAGATCTTCACCCCACCACGGAAACCTCAGACCCTCCCCGACCCAGAAGACCCCGAATGCTGAGAGAAGAATTCCGACAGCAAATTTCAGCATGTTCTCCGGGACTCGTGCCAGCGGTCTTCGCAGAGCGACGCCCACCAGAATCACGAGAACGCCTGCCGCGGCTGCCGCCAGGGCAGCAGGAACCAGCATTCCACCTACCCCGGTTGCAATCACGATAAAAACCACCTCGAGGCCTTCCAGCATCACAGCTTTAAAAGAAGTCAGGGCGGCTATGAAGTCAGTTCTTCCCGATGGATGGCCAATGTCATTCTGCAGATCCGCCGTCTCTTTGGCGTAGATCGCCGTTTCATCGTGCAGGCCAATTACTCCTGCCGACCGAAGGATAGCTTTTCGGAGCCATCGCATTCCGAAGAGGAGCAGGAGTGTACCGATGATTAGCTGGAGCGTATGGAGTGGCACGCGTTCGAGCGCAGGTCCGAACAGGGCCACAAGCAGTCCCAGAACCAGGACGCCCGCAGCGGCGCCCATCAGAGCGGAGCGCCACCCCCGAATTGTGCCAACCGCGAGGACGATTGTAAGAGCCTCGACGAATTCGACCAACGACGCAAGGAATGCAGCGGAAGCAGCGGTTCCCGCGTGGGCCCAGTTCATTCTCTTATTGTCTTTGATTGCCTCTTCCGCTGACAACAGGTTGCATGGCCACATAGTTTGATACACGACCAACTGAAAGAGCCAACGCCTGCGATCTCTGCGATTTGCCGAGCCATCCAAGCAGGGGTTGCGGTGTGCACTGATAGCCTCGTGCATCGCTTTACAAGTGTCACGAGGGCCGCGTTCACGATCGGGCCAGCAAAATCCGGTTATCGGAAACTGCCAACCTGCGGTGGGGCGGCAAAATCGACCTGTCTGGTCAGGAAGGGTAGCTCACCGCCAAAAGCTGGCCGTTAACTGCCAATATCTGTAGCTATTCCGGGCGCCCTTTCACCGGGTTGGCCCCTGCTGCATCGATCTCCACCAGCGCCTACCTGCGCTCTTAGCCAATGAATCGCCGGCTTGTTTACGGACGCCTTCAACGGTGGTCCACCCCGCGACTTGCCGGCAAAGCTCACCGTGGAGGGTAGACACTTCACCTTCAAGCGGGAGCTGGAACATTGCAGCGGTTCGCTGTAGCGGCGGACAATGGTTGCCAGTCTTATGATCGAGATTCGGCGATTGAACGCAACAGAAGCACTTGAATACCTGGGGGCCCTGGTCGAGGTCCTGCTTGATTGCGTGGAGGGAGGCGCGTCGGTTGGCTTCATGGCCCCGCTTCCGCGGGCTACGGCCGAATCTTTTTTCGAAAAGGTTGTTCAGGGAGTGCAACAGGATGATCGCATATTGCTGGCAGCCTTTATGGATTCAAAACTGGTCGGGACCGTGCAGGTCTTACTTGCAACGCCGCCCAACCAACCCCATCGAGCGGATGTCGCCAAGTTGATGGTCATAAGATCCGCGCGGGGGCAAGCGATCGGCGCTCGCCTCGTGGAGCACGCCGAAGAAACCAGTCGGCTTCAAGGCAAGACTCTGCTTGTGCTGGATACGGCCACGGGAGGAGATGCCGAGAGGTTGTACATGCGCCTGGCGTGGAACCGAGCAGGAGTCATTCCGCAGTATGCGCTGTTTCCTGACGGAACGTGGTGCGACACGACGATCTTTTGGAAACAATTGGTGTAGTGCTCCTGACCATGCTCGCGTGCCAGGGCTTCCACTCTCGGGAATCGCCCACGGGAAGTCGCTTACAGTCGTCGATGGGCGGCCACAAATCAGCATCGCGCATTAACCCTCAAACCGTTCGGCGCCTTCCCGGAACGCCGTTGTCGGGCAACGCGGTTGTTAATGTGATGGTTGTAGACCCCTCGGCATCCGCGCGCAGGGAGTACGCAGCCCGGATGAACCGGGTTTTGGATTACATCCAAAACCATCTCGCCGATCGCCTGGATCTTGAGCAGTTGGCCGCTGTTGCGCGTTTCAGTTCTTTCCACTTCCCTCGCCTCTTTCGAGCCTGGATGGGGGAGACGCTACAGTCCTTCGTACACAGGCTGCGTTTGGAGCGGGCGGAACAGTTGCTTGTCTTCGATCAGTGCCGGAGCATCTCGGATATCGCATCGGAATGTGGGTTCTCCAGCTCCGGTACATTTGCCCGCGCGTTCAGGCAGGCGTTTGGGACACCCGCGGGCGAATGGAGAAGGCGCAAGATCTGCGAAACGAATCGCAAGGGGTGTGAAGCGGACGAGGACACTTTTCTGGGATTCTCGAAGGCGGCGGACACAAGAAGCCGCTACGAGGAGAACCCCATTACAAAGATTCCCTTTCATGTCCGGGTACAACGCCTGGCTCCAGAAACCATTGCTTACATTCGGCACATTGGCCCCTACAAGGGCGATACCACGCTTTTCCGGCGGCTGTTCGGCCAGCTCTTCGCCTGGGCCGAGCCGCGAAGCCTGATGGGGCCGGAGCCGAGATATCTTAGCCGGTTTCAAGACAATCCAAATCTCACACCCGCCGCCAGGCAGAGGCTGGAAGTGGCCCTGGTCGTCCCGCCCGGCACAGCGCCAGGCGGCGAAGTGGGCGTCCGAACGATCGAGGGCGGCCTTTATGCGACAGGGCGTGTGGGCGTCCTGCTCGAAGGCTATGTTGTGCAATGGGATGCCTTGGTGGGGGACTGGCTGCCGGGAAGCGGCTACCAGCCAGACCACCGTCCGGCGATGGAGTTTTACCTGGACAATCCTGAAGCAGATCCGGAAGGCCGGTATGACGTGGAGATCTGCCTTCCGTTCCGGCCACTTTAAGGCAGTTGCCTGACGCGAGTTACCTCTGTCGGCTTCAGTGAATCGCCAGATGGACGGGAACGACGTTGCTGCAGACATGCTGGACGGTGTACTGCGCCTGTGATATCCCCCTCATCGGAAACTGACATTCAGGCTCTCTGCGACGCGGCAGTATGATCCTGAGTGGGAAAGAGTGGCACGCGTTTTGGATCTTTGCGCATTAGGTGTCACGATCTGTCACGATTGCCGGATTATTGCTGGCTGTCCCCTCGCCCGTTCGCCGCGGCGGCTGAGACGCATCGTGTGCAGAGAATAAGCGGCCGAAGTAAAATTTGTTGACGCATCACCAGGCAGGGCTCATCTCTCCCGGACTTTTGCGGCATCTTCGAGCGCTCCGATTGTTTCG
>JAUZEU010000420.1 GCA_030838885.1 Bryobacterales bacterium
CAACCCTTATTCTTTGGCCGAAATGAATATACTGCCTCTGCCCAACTATGCGGGATCCGGGTATAACTATCTGCTTCAGGAGCGGTACATCAATCAGCCGCGCCAGTCCTTCACCACGAGACTGGATTATCACGCGACTGACAAAGACACCATCAGCGTGACGTGGAAAACCTGGAGCGCCGATTCCACAGGTATCCACGTTGCAGCGGGATCTTCGCTTTGGGGTTTGACGCAGATGCAATATAAGTTCCAGGCGTTCCAGGGAACCGTCGACTGGACCAGGGTGGTGTCACCGCATATTGTCAACGAGTTGTTTGTCGGTGGATTACACGACGTGGAGGCCTCCCCGCCATGGGGGCCGGATTGCGTGCAGGTCGGCTGCGGACAATTCAATCCTCTGAAGCGGCAGAATCAGGGCGCCCTGAACAATCTGGGGCAATTCAATAACACCTGGAACCCGCTGAACTTCATTCCCAAGGCCACCTTTGGCGGCATTCCGACCAGCTATAGCGCCGCTGCGCTTAGCTTCGATGGTCGTGAGCCGCTATCGGGCTACGATTCCAATCTGACGGGGAAAGACGACCTGACTTATACGCTTCGTTCGCATACTTTCAAGACGGGTTATTTCTTCGAGCACAGCCGTGTGGGGCAGGCGGCCACGAGTAACTTCTCCGGAACGATCGACTACGGCCAGAATTCTCTCGACCCCACCAATACTGGCTATGCATTTGCGAACGCGTATTTGGGGCACTTCAATTCGTACACCGAGGATCTGGGCCGCGGAGCAGATAATACGCGGCGTGATATACAGGCGGTATATGTACAGGACACTTGGAAAGTGAAGCGCAACGTGACCCTCGATATCGGCTTGCGCGCTTACCACGCTCCCTGGCCGCTTCAGTCCAATGGAGTGGCGTCCATCTTCAGCGCTCAACGGTTCGATCCGACCTGGGGTGGAAATCCGCCCGTGCTCTATGCCCCGACCGCTACACCTTCGGGCCGTCAGGGCGTGAACCCAGCGACAGGCGCGATCGTCCCGCAAACCTACATCGGCAACATTGTCCCAGGCACTGGGAACTCATGCCTCAACCTGTCCAACACGAATCCCTGCAAGCTCAACGGAATCGTCATTCAGAACGATCCGACGTACGTGTCGGGCCTTGGCTTCCGCGACCCGACCGGGATCCAGTGGGATCCGCGCATCGGCATTGCCTGGGATCCCTTTGGAGACGGCAAGACGGCTATCCGGGCGTCGTTCGGCGAGTTCCATGAAGCCAGCCAGGGTGGCATTGCATTCTCCCGTGGTCCCGCTTTCGTCTACACGCGGGCTGTGCTTTCAGGCACTCTCGATCCATCCCTCTTCAATGCCATTCCGCTCACCAGCCCCATCAACGTTGCCGGCGGTGTCGTTAAGAATAATAAGATACCGGTAGTAACTCAGTATCTGTTCTCGATCCAGCGGGATATCGGCAGGGGCAGCGTGCTCACGGTTTCGTATGTTGGCAACAATCAGCGCTACGTAGCCCAGAACTATAACTACAACCTCCTTCCGTTCGGAACGAGATTCCTGCCTCAAAACGCGGATCCGGCGAATCCTGCCGTTGCATTGCCCGATCCGCTGTTACGACCGATCAAAGGCTACCTGGATCTGACCGTCTCGCATCCTGCTTCCCAAACCCGCTATGACTCGCTGCAGACTAAGGTGCAGCGGCGCTTCGCGTCAGGGCTGGAACTCGATGGCAATTTCACCTGGGCCAAGAATTTTCAGTACAACGGCTGGAGCCAGTTGATTCCGGTGAAAAATTTCTATGGTCTGAGTTCCATTGATCAAACGTTCGTGTTGAATTTCAGCTACGTCTATAACATTCCGGCGCTCTCGAAGTACGTCGGGTCGAATCGGCGGCTCGCCCGATGGACCCTCGATAACTGGCAGGTCTCTGGTATCACGACATTCGGAAGCGGGTTCCCTCAGAACATCACGCTCACAACCAGCGACGCCTTTGATTTCACCGGAGGCGGTGACGTCACCGCGCAGGTGATGTTGACCTGCGACCCGCAATTATCGCAGGGCGACCGGACCTTTAGCCGGTTCTTCGATGCCTCGTGCGCGGCACGGCCCGCAGGACGGGGCAGCTATGGGAGCAGGTTTAATGGCCATGCATTCCGCGGCCCCGGCTTTAATAACTGGGACGCTTCTCTTTTCAAGAACTTCCCGCTTAATGAGGCACGCGTGCTTCAACTCCGCTGGGAAGTCTACAACGTCCCGAATCACTCGGAGGCATCGACAGTGAACAGCACCGCTCGTTTCACGCCGGCTGGCGCGCAAACGACGGCAGCATTTGGCCAGGTAACTGCGACCCGTCCGGAACGCCGCATGCAATTGTCGTTGCGGTTTAACTTCTGACAGGGCGGAGACAGGCGTACTTTGACAAAGACATCAGGAAGGAACCATAGCATGTTCAGAGTTTCCAGTTCCGCAGCCACAGCAACTGCTCTGCTGCTCGCAATGCAAGCCGCCGCACAGACGAACCCCGGCGCACCATCCGCTCCGCTGGTCGGCTGCGTTCAGAAGGATGGCAATGTGTTCACGTTGGTTGATGAGAGTTCGAAAACAAAGGTGCAGCTCCGCGGAGGAAATTTGCGGGCCGGACAGCATGTTGAAGTAGCAGGCGCCGCAGCCCCCAACGCCAGTCCCGCTGGTGGTGCCGTTCAGGTACTCGATGTAACCAGTGTTCAGCGGAGTGGAGGTACATGCCCCGGCGTCAGCAGCGGATTCCATCTCAGCAAAGGACACCTCATCAGTATTGCGATCGTGGGCGGCGTGGTGGTGTTTGGGGTGGTCAAGGCAGCAGGGCGAATAGGGCCGAGCTTCTAGAGGAGACCGGCTGCGCGCGTGAGTAACCATTTCTCTGCGCCGAATATCTTGTTTGATGCGGAGCTTACATGAAAACAATTAATTGCAGGGCATTTTCATTTGTCTTTCTTGCAGTCACGATGCTGCCGGCGCAGGCGCCACAAACTGAATCCGTTCGCCCTCCGTCGTCACACAAAGTCTCCCTCGCTGTGACAGGGCTCCTTGGTTGGCGCGTGGGCGCTCAGTCCACCGCTTTCAGGGGTGCCACCTTTCTTGACGCAGCCGCGAAAGCGGACGCCGCGGGGCTTGGTGCGATTGAGGCGTTCAGCTCGCAGAAAGTCAGTTCGGAGATCGCAAAGAGCCTGGATGCGAATCTCTCGGCCGCTGAGCAGGCCGCAATCCGAAACAAGATGAAGGCACTGAGCCTTCATCTTGCCGCCTACCATGTGGATAAGCTCGGGCCAGGCGATGCCGGGGTACTGGAATTTGCAAAATCCCTGGGTGCGGACATGGTGATCGCTCCGATCGATCCGGGCATGATAGCGGCCGTCGACAAGCTTGCCAATGCCGCGGGGATCAACGTCGCAATCGAAACCAAAGACCCGAAGAGTTTGGCGGCGGCTCTTCAGCAGGCGAGCCCGCGACTCGGTATTGCCACTGCAGTTAAAAGCGTGCCCGCGGACCGTCTTAGCGCTTTGTATGTGCGCCCGAACGAATCCGGACTTTCGCAGTTCCTGGTGGATCTCGTCAAACAGGGTCCTCCACCAGAGGAACATCCCGATCAGTGCAGTAATTGCGGACGGCCCCACGGTGGCATGAAGCCCCTCTTCATTGCGCTTGAAACCACAACTGGTGCAGGTGTCGACCAGTTCGAAACAGCGTTGCGGCCCGCGATGGGCTATCGGATCGAACAAGTGGCGAAGCTGACCCCGATCACCAGTGTCGATAAGGTTCCGGCCGATGAACGCGCCAAGATTGAGGCTGCGCTGCCGCGCCAGGCCGCAGTGAAGCCGAAGAAGGCGCGCAAGCTTCTTGTGATCGATTTATGCCCGGCAGGCGGCTACTATCACGCCACCATTGCACATGCGAATCTCGCTATTGCCCAAATGGCAAAGAACACCGGGGCGTATGAAGCGATCTTCAGCAATGATCTGAATAATCTTAAATACCCGGCCATAAAACAGTATGACGGGGTGTTCCTGAACAGCGTCGTGGGAGAGGTGTTCCCCGACCCTGCTGTTCTAAGTGGCTTGCTCCGCTTTATTCGTGAAGGAGGGGGTGTTGCCGGCATCCATGGAACCACCTATGCATCCATGGACCTTGCTGAATTCTCCGATCTCATGGGCGCGGCCGACGGCCCCCATCGCGTGGAGCAGGCGACCCTCAAGATCGACGACCCCAACAGCCCACTCACGAAGCATTTCAACGGCAACGGGTTTACGCGTTCCGACGAGTACTATCATTTCCTGCCCACAGGCCCCTACTCGCGTGACAAACTTCATGTCCTGATCAGCATCGATGCCACAAAATCGGATCTGAGTAACTGGAAGGTTCGCCCCGACAACGACTATGGTTCTGTTTGGATCAAGAGCTACGGCAAAGGCCGCGTCTTTAACTGCGCGATGGGTCACACACCGACGCTGTTTGCAACGCCCGACCTGGCGCAGTTGATCCTCAACGGTATCCAGTTCATTCTTGGCGACCTCCCCGCAGACACAACACCCAGCGCCAGGCTTTCAGAGGAAAAGTAGTGATTAAGAAGTGATGAAAAGATGAACCCAACAATCGACCGGCGAACCTTTGCCAGAACACTTGCCCTCGGTACATGCGCCGTAGCGATCCCCGCGACCGCCGCACCCACACGTAAGCTCCACATTGGCCATACCTGCATCACATGGGGATCGTTCCCGCGCCCGGGCGCCGAGACCACCCTTGAGTCGGCTCTGAGAGATATGTCGGCAGAGGGATTCTGGAGCTTTGAAACGTTCCCCGA
>JAUZEU010000431.1 GCA_030838885.1 Bryobacterales bacterium
TGAAAATGCTGCTTTCGTGCGCGCATCCCACATCGGGGCGGGCGAAGGTATTTGGGCGCGACAGCCGGGATCCGGAGGCGCGGCGGCCGATTGGATACCTTCCTGAAAATCATCGCTTTCCGACGTATATGACCGGCTGGGGAATGCTCGATTTTTACGGGGCACTTTCCGGGATGGACGCGGCGAAACGGAAGAAGCGAATTCCGGAATTGCTCGATGTGGTGGGGCTCGATGAGCGGGCGCATCATCTGCGACTGGGGAAGTATTCGAAGGGCATGCTGCAGCGGGTCGGGCTGGCCCAGGCGCTGATGCATTCTCCGCAGCTGCTGGTGCTGGATGAGCCGAGCGATGGGGTCGATCCGGTGGGGCGGAAGCATATCCGGGACGTGCTACAGGGGTTGGAACAGCAGGGCGTGACCATCTTTCTGAACTCGCATCTGCTGGCTGAGGTAGAGCTGTTTTGCCGGGAAGTGGTGATTATCCAGAAGGGGAAGATGGCGCTGTCAGGGACGGTGGAGTCACTGACAAGCGGCAGCGGGTACCGGGTGGAGGCGCTGGGTGTGCCGGAGCAGGTGGAGAGGGAACTGCGGGGCCGGGCGCGGTCATTCAGTTCGACTGACGGGGTGTTGCAGCTGTTGTTTGGGACGCGGGATGAAGCCAATGCGGCGGTGGATTTGCTACGGGCGAACCATTGTGAACTGGAGGCGCTGGCGCGTACCCGCAGCACGCTGGAAGACGTGTTTATGAAAACCGTCGAGGCCCCCGCGCAATGAACAGCCAGATGATGGTCGCGACAGGGGCGTTGATCCTGGATACGTTTCGCGAGGCGTTCGCGCGGAAGATCTTCTGGGGATTCTTTGGGTGTTGTACGGCGCTGCTTTTGTTCCTGATTTTTATCATGCGGGTGGATGTGGTGCAGGGCGCCCTGGCTACGGTTTCGATCTTCGGGAACAGCCTGCCGAGCACGAATGTGCAGAACCTGGTGCAGCAGACGCAGAGCGTGATTGCGGGGATCCTTTACTACGCGGGAGTGGCCCTGGCGGTGTTTGCGTCGGCAGGGTTGGTGTCGGCTGTTTTTGAGCCGGGACGAATCGAGTTACTGCTGTCAAAACCGGTTTCGCGTACGCATTTGCTGCTGGGCAGGTATGCCGGAAATGTGCTTGTGGTGAGCGCGAATATTTTGTATCTGGTTTTCGTTTCGTGGATCATTTTCGGTATAAAAACGGGCGTGTGGGGAGCTGGATTTCTGCTATCCAGCCTGTGCACGATTTTCATGTTCAGCGTTCTGCTGGCGGTAATTGTGCTGATCGGCGTGCTGCTGGACAGTGCGGCGGTGGCGATCATGGTGACGTTCGCGATCATGATTATCACGCTGATTCTGGCGCAGAAAGCCACGCTGGAACGGCTGTTGAGTTCGGAGTGGTCGCGCGATGTACTGCGAGTGCTCTACTACGCGCTGCCGAAGATGTGGGAAGTCCGCGGGATTGCCCAGAATCTGATTCTGAATAAGCCGGTAGAGAGCTGGATGCCGATCTGGAGCACGGCGATATTCGGAGCTGTGGTACTGGGGATTGGGATCTGGAGATTTCAAAAAAGGACTTATTGATGAAATTCTGGTGTCTGTTGGCAGCGGCGGCAGTGGCCGTTTCGGGGCAGCCCCGTACCGATAATGTTCTGGTGAAGATGGTTCCGCCGGGGTCAACTTCTCTGGTGAGCGCGCGGATGGATCAGATTAAGACGACGGAGTTCTACCGGAAGCTGCTGGAGCAGCAGAAGCTGCCGCAACTGGAGCGATTTGCACAAGAGACGGGATTCGATCCGCGACGCGATGTGCGGGAGATGCTGTTTGCGAGCACCGCGACGGGTGGTGTTCTGCTCGCGCGGGGGAGTTTCCGGGTGAAGCAGGAGCCGCTGAAACAGTCGCAGGCGAAGCTGATCCGGCATGGGGCCTATATTATCTGGAGTTTGGGTGAGAACGGGTTTTGCATTCTGGATACGACGCTGGCGGCGGCAGGTGATTTGAAGTCACTGGGCGCGGCGCTGGATGAGTGGAAGTCCGGGAAGCACGCGGGGGCGGCGGGATTGCTGGCTCACGCGAAAGACGTTGATCCCAGGGCGCAGTTCTGGGGTGTGTCGACGGGATTCGCATCGTTTCTGGCGGACCATATGCCGCGACCGGGCGGGAGAGCGGCGGGGATCGATTTTTCGAAGATCTTTCGCGGTCTGCAGGAAACGTGGTTTCAGGCGGATTTCAGCAACGGGCTTAAAGGCGATTTACATGGGGTAGCCGCGGCTGAGCAGGATGCGGTGAACCTGCGGGATACGGCGAAGGGGCTGGTGGGATTCGGGCGGTTGAGCGTGCCGGAGAATCAGCCGGAAATGCTGAAGTTGTGGGACGGAATTGTGGTGGAGCAGGAAGGCCGGTCGGTGACGATCCGGGCGGATATTCCTCAGAGTCTGGTGGACAGGCTGGTGCAGATGCTTAGTTCGGCTCCGGGTACGCCGGGGTTGGGCGGTCGGGGATTGGGGGGAGTACCGACGCCGTTTTGAACACGTACTCCAACAGTTTGAACACGTACTCCAACAGAAGGGGCAAGCTTATCCGGACAAGGGAGTATGCAGTAATCTGTTGAAAACACAGGTGCAGCTGCGCGCGTCAGAAGCGATCCGTCAGCGGGAAGACGCGGCCGGGGGTCCGCGTGTCCCAAAGCCACTTACGAACCGAATGTTTTACAGGTTCCGGGGGTGGTGCCCTGTAGTACCATAATAGTTTCGCCACATCAATTTAACCCTCGATTTAAGGTTCCCGAAATGCAGAACGCGTTATTAGACAAGTACATCAAGAAGAATCTCCGTACGGACATCCCCGAGTTCCGGTCTGGCGACACCATCCGTGTTCACGTCAAGATCAAGGAAGGCGACAAAGAGCGCCTGCAGGCTTTTGAAGGCGTGGTGCTCGCGCGCAATAACACCGGGATGGGTGAGACGATTACGGTTCGCAAGATCAGCTTTAGCCATGGCGTGGAGCGTATTTTCCCATTGAATGCGCGGATCATCGATCATATCGACGTGGTTCGTACCGGCAAAGTTCGTCGCGCGAAGCTGTATTATCTGCGCGCACTGAAGGGCAAGGCTGCACGCCTGAAGGAACGCACGACTACCCGGCCTTCGAAGTAAGCGGGCTTCCCACCACGATGGTTCGGGCGCTAAAAAGTGAACCTCGGGCGTGGAAATGTTTGGGCGCTCATGAAGACGAACTACGAGCGCGTGGATATCGCCGCATTGCCGGGGCCGACGAGGTAGGACGTGGTTCCCTCTTCGGCGCGGTTGTGGCTGGTGCGGTTATCCTTTCTCCGGAAGCCCCTGTTCGGGGCCTCAATGACAGCAAACAAATCGACCCTGAACGGCGAGAGGTGCTGGCGGAGCGTATCCGCGAGCGCGCCGTCAGCTGGGCGGTAGCGGCTGTGGATGCGGCCACGATAGACCGAATCAACATTTATGAGGCTTCGCGTCTGGCAATGAAGCAGGCTGTGGAGCAACTGACTCCGGCAGCCGATTTCTTACTGGTGGATGCTGTACCGCTGCATGTTCAGCTTCCGCAACAACCGCTGGTGCAGGGAGATGAGCGCTGCCATGCGATTGCGGCCGCGTCGATTCTGGCGAAGGTCTATCGTGATCAGATGATGCGCGAGTGGGACAAATTCTATCCCGAGTACGGTTTAGCCAATCATAAGGGTTACCACTGCCCCGAACACATGAACGCCCTGCAGCGGCTGGGGCCGACCCCACTGCACCGCATGAGCTTTGAGCCGGTGCGCCGTGTGGCGATGTATTCGCCCGCAACGGGTTACCGGCAGATGGAGATGTTCGCCGCGGTTTGAGCGAACCTGCAAACGCCTTCGTGACACCCGACGAACTCCACTCTGAAGTGAAAGGCGACACAACCGCACCCGTTGAAGGCGCGAGGCCCGGACCGGGCTGGTTTCAGCGGCTTTCGTCAGTGTTGTTCGTGATCTTCTGTTTCGAACTTGGGTTGTTTCTGCTGATATATCCCTGGACCGACGCGTGGACTGAAAATTACCTCTCACTGATGGCTCCGGCACGGATGGAAGCCGGCTGGCGGCTGCTGTGGAATAACAGTTACATTCGAGGCGGCGTGAGCGGCGTGGGCCTGGTAAATATCTGGATTGCGGTGGCAGAGGTCTTCCGAATGTTCTCGCGGCGGGC
>JAUZEU010000433.1 GCA_030838885.1 Bryobacterales bacterium
ACCACGGCCGGGAGGCCTAAAGCGCACTGCGGGCAACTCGCTGACGATTTCACCAGGATCACCCTCTCAAAAAGAGGGCCGGGGACCTCCGTCTCCCTCTTGACAATTACTTATCATGGATGTCCCCCTATTGGTTGACCTCGGGGTGTCCCTGTCCAGACAAACCTATGGCTACTGCGCTGGAGGCGCGGTTGCCGGATGCTTGTCGCCCCGATGGCACGTGTAGCAGGTCACCTTGTTATCGCCGTTGAAGGTGTTCGTGTTAACGCTGCGCACCATTTCGAGCATTTTGCGCGCGACTACCTTTTCTTCCTTGTTATCGCTGGCGAAGTCGCCCTGGACGTGACAACCGCTGCACTTAAGGCCTGTGCCCGCGACAAAAGCGCCCATTACAGACCGGATCTCCTCTTGTTTGATGATCTTGAGGTTCTTCGCAGGGCCCATACCGCGGCCCGGGCCCCCGCCCGGCGGAGGAGCATCCTGTGCCAACAAAGAAACAGCGCAAACCGCGAAAGCTGCCAGAAAAACTTTACGCATGAGGTAGAGTGTAGCCCATTGAACAGATACAACTTTGTAAATCCGCGTCAATGCGTTTGCGGGTGAGTACCCGGCGCCGGGTCGCGGCGCCGTCATTCGTTATGATGAGCCAAACGGGTGAAGCCTAAATTCTTCTGGTTCCGCATTTCGATTGCCTTCGGACTCCTGCTGGGCTTGCTCTTGCTGGTGCAGACGCTGCTGACTTATCGGTATGTCTCACGGAGCCTGGTGCGCCAGGAAGCGCAGCGGGAAGCAGACCGGCGCATGCAATCGATCGCCCGTACCGCGAGGCTTACTGGCTCCAGAGACCCGGCTACGCTGACCCCGGTGCTGAATGAAATAGTGCATGAGGCTCCAACCCAACTGGCGTGGATACGGATCCTCCGGTTTGATGGCAAAGTGCTGGCGGAAAGCGAAAGTCCCGCCGAAGCGCCCCGGTATCAGCCTGGGGATCTTGGCAAGCTCATGGACAACCGCGAAAGGCGCCCGGCGGAACGGAAGACAGCGTCCGGGAGTGTATTTGTCATCGTCAATCCGATGCGGTTCAGCCCGCCGGCTTTCCCCAGAGCCCCTGGCCCGCCCCCGACACCTTCGCCTGGGCCGGACGATCCTCGTGATGGCCGGCGCGGCGAACATCAGGGCCGCGGTGGTCCGGATATTGCGGAAATCGCGGTATATCTGGATGGCGTTTCCACCAATTTCGGACCCCTGCGCCAGAACCTGATTGTCGGTTGCAGCGCGGCTTTTGCTCTGATGGCAGCGGTGATTGTGATAGGTCTGCGGTTCCGGCATTACATGCGTGGAAAGCATATGGAAGGGGAGTTAACCCTGGCGCGCCGGGTGCAGCACGATTTGTTCCCGTTGGAGAATTCGCTCGCCGGCAGCCTTCAGTTCGCGGCAAAATGCCTGCCGTCCTACGAGGTTGGCGGAGATCTTTACGACGTATTCGAGATGGACAGTGGCGAGGTGGGAATGGTGCTGGGTGATGTCTCAGGAAAAGGTCTGCCTGCCGCTCTGTTGATGGGTGTTGTGCAGGGGGCGGTGCGCGCCAGTTCCGTCACAGGCATGCCGGCCCAGCATGAACAGGCGGCTGAAAGACTGAACCACTTGCTATGCATGAAGACGGCCCGTGAGCGCTTCGTCAGCCTGTTCTGGTGTTACTTCGACCGTCGCGCATCCGTGCTTCGCTATGTCAATGCGGGACATCTGCCGCCGCTGCTTATCCGGCAGGATGCTGGTGGTTCCCAAAAGGTGATCCGCCTGGATTCCGGAGGCCCGGTGCTGGGCCTTTTGCCTGGTGCGCGGTACACGCAGGCGGAAGTTCAGGTGGAGCCCGGCGATCTGCTGGTTGTGTTTTCGGACGGGATTCTGGAAGCGGCAAACTCGAATGACGAAGAGTTTGGCGAGCAGGGCGTGCTGAATTCAGTGGCACGGAACTGGAATTCGCCGCCCCGCGAAGTTTGCGGCGGCATACTGGCGGACGTTCGGACTTTCCTCGGCAAAGAACTACCTCAGGATGACCAGACGCTCCTGGTCATACAACTCGACGCGGCGACACACGGACCTGGAGCCAGCACCACTCTCCGGGGCAGTGTGGGAGCACCCGTCGCAAAATGACCCCTCCGCCTGCGCGCCCCATATTGATCTTCGATGGGGATTGCGGATTCTGCCGGATGTGGGTGGAGTTTGCTCAGAGTCTCACCGGTGACAGCGTTGAATACGTTCCCTATCAGATTGCGGCAGACCGGTTCCCGGAGATAGCGCCCGGAGATTTCCAGACCGCAGTTCAATCCGTGTCTGCAGAGGGCCGGTTCAGCGGAGCAGAGGCGATCTTTCGCTTGTTAGCCGGAGTCCCGGGGTACGGATGGATGCTGTGGCTCTATCGCTATGTGCCTGGCTTTGCGATCCTGGCGGAAGCCTTTTATCGTTTTGTCGCACGCCATCGTAACGGGTTTTATCGGATCACGCGGGCGCTTTGGGGCAAGCGGGTGGTGCGTTCGACGTATTACCAGGCCTCTGCACTGTTCGGGCGTGCACTGTCATTAATTTACCTGGTCGCATTCGCGTCTTTTGGCATGCAGGTGCGCGGGTTGATCGGGTCGGAAGGAATTCTGCCGGTCAGCGCATACTTCCGGATCGCGCGGGATCAGTTGGGCGCACAGGCTTACTGGCGAGTGCCGACGATATTTTGGTGGACCCACAGCGATTTGGCGCTGCTTTCGATTGCGTGGGGAGGCGTGGCGCTGGCTGCCATTTCGATCCTGGCGAAGTCTCACAGCAAGTGGCAACGGCTGATCTTTATCATCCTCTACGTTTATTACTTATCGATCGTGTCGGCTGGACAGATATTCATGTCGTACCAGTGGGATTTTCTGCTGCTGGAGGCGGGGTTTCTCGCCATCTTTCTGCGACCTTCCATGTCCCGTGTATGGCTGTTCCAATGGCTGCTGGTGCGGCTGATTTTCGAATCCGGGTTGGTTAAGATTACGAGCCATGATCCTTCGTGGCGTCATCTGACAGCGCTTGCGGTGCATTATGAGACCCAGCCCCTGCCTACTCCTCTGGCCTGGTACGCGAATCAGTTGCCACTGTGGTTTCAGAAAGCTTCCACTGCCCTTGTGTTGGCGGTGGAACTTTCGATGCCGCTCCTGATGCTGGGGCCGCGGCGGCTGAAGCAGATTGCCGCGTTTGCAACGATCGCGCTGCAGGTGCTGATCCTCGTTACCGGCAATTACACATTCTTCAACTATCTGACGATTGCGCTTTGCCTTTTCCTGTTTGATGACGCGTTCTTTGCCGGGACGCGGTACAAGCCTGTTACCCCGGCGCGCTCGAAACAGGTGGCGTCCGTTGTACTGGCCGCGGTTGTCCTGATACTGTCGTTTATTCCGCTGGACGTGGCTGCGCCGTTCGGCATTGTGAACCGGTACGGTCTGTTTGCTGTGATGACGACGAAGCGCCCGGAAGTGGAAATAGAGGGGTCGAACGACGGCCAGCAGTGGCTGCCATATATCTTCCGCAACAAGACAGGGCCGATGAATCGCGCACCGGGATGGGTTGCACCGTTCCAGCCCCGGCTCGACTGGCAGATGTGGTTTGCGGCGCTGGGGACGTTTCGGGATAACCCGTGGTTCGTGAGGTTTGCGATCGCGCTGCTGGAAGGGTCAAAGCCTGTGCTGGCGCTGCTGGAACGGGATCCGTTCGGGGGCAAGCAACCGCAGCAAATCCGGGCGGTGGTGTACGAGTATCACTTCACCACTTTCGACGAACGGCGCAGGACCGGGAACTGGTGGAAGCGGGAAGAGAAAGGGATGTATTTCCCACCAGTGAGTTTGCGAAAATAGCCCCTGCGAATATAGTGCAAGGATGCCCCTAAGTGAACTGGCAGGAAAACCTGCTCCCAAGAGCCTGCTGATCGATGTCGCGAAACTCGAACGCGAGTACTTTGAGCGGCGGCCCGATCCGAGCGACAAGAATCAGCTTGTGAGCTTCGGAACCAGCGGACATCGGGGTACGCCCTCAAATGATTCGTTTACGGAATCGCATATCCTGGCCATCACGCAGGCGATCTGCGAGTACCGGAAAAGCGAAGGCACGACGGGCCCGCTGTTCATGGGCAAAGATACTCATGCGCTTTCGGGCGTGGCACAGCAGACTGCGCTTGAGGTGCTGGGCGCAAATGAGGTAGATGTCGTCATTCAGGAGCGCGG
>JAUZEU010000442.1 GCA_030838885.1 Bryobacterales bacterium
TGTGCGGCGTGTCGCTCGGTTAAGAGTTCTGTCCCCACTCCAAAATAATAGCCAGACCTCTTTGGTTCCGGCTACGCCGGGTTAGGGGGAACCGATTTGCGTCATTGACCGCAAGCTGCGGCGGCTATAGTGCCTGCGCCCTGCTGTTTTCCGGGTCACTGCGAAAAAAGGGAACGGTTTGCATTGAGTCAGACTTGTGAGACGCTGCAAGCCTTGATTTTATTGGGGCTGTGTCTAGGGATGGGGTCCGCGCGATTCGCCACTTTACTATAGTTTTAGCGGCGCTTACTCCGAAGGTGCACGGGCGTTTCAAAACGTGTATTCTATTGACTCATGTCGTCCGAAGAGGTTGTCCCGAGTGACCACGTTTTTGAAATAGCGAACAATCTCTTTCTGCTCTACATGGATCAGCTCGGCACTAAATCAGAATGGGAGCATGGCGGGGTTGATGCTGCGACACGGCACTTCGGAAAGCTGGAGAACCTCGTCAGAAAAATGCTTAGGAAAGCTCCACCCAAGACGCTTATACACGGGGCACTGGAGTCGGACTCTGTCGTCTTACTCTTCACATCACTCACCGAGGCATTGAGTTTTGTACGAACCCTTTTTAAGGCCAGCTTCCGTCAGCCGCACATGTGGATCCGCGCCACCGTCCTGCCAGTTCATGACTTTCACACCTTGCGGTATGAGGAGGAATTCGGTACCGATTTCAGCCAAGTGCGCGTGTTTCGGCTTTCTCGTGAAGTTCTGCAAGCCATCTCAATAGAGAAGAGCGGCTTCAAAGGAATGAGGGTTTTGCTTAAGAGAGACGACTACAAAAGGAAAGCCCTGAAGGTGGCCGTGTCTTTTACACATAAGGACTACCATACAGATGTCACCCCCGTACGCAGATTGCCCGATGCTCTATATCCACCGATTCTTCGAGGGGAGTACAAGGACTTTCTCTGGATGATGTGTGACACACAGGCTGAATGGGAATTATTGAAGTACCTAGCCCATAAGCGACTGTTTAGCGCAGTACAACATCCGGATGAGTACATACATGCCGCTGTTACTTGGAGTCTGTTCTCCGTAGCGGGACAGCAGTTAGCTAGTGATCTCCATTCGAAGGGTATACCACTATCTGCCCATAAATGAGAGGTTTTAACCCCCGCAACTGCGGGGCAAGTGTGCCGGAAACGCAGGGGCGCGTGTCAAAACTTACCGTTTATGAAACACGGCTTAAACCTTAGCGCGGTAAAGGGCCGCTCGGACGTGATAGCATTACCGGCCAGAGGGCGAAGACATTGGCTGGATACTTCGATATTGTCATTGATCGTTTTCTTCCGTGCTCCCAAAGCGTCGTCGGCAAGCTGTACGCAAATGGCAAGTACATCTGCTACACCTTAGAATTGGCTTGGCTCTGGAACAGCAACAACGTAAGCTGCGTTCCGCCGGGACAGTATGGCGGTCACATCCGGCATGACAAATCAGATGGTTGGAGAGTTCAGCTTGATAATGTGCCTGGCCCCCGCACTGGCGTTCAAATTCACATTGGAAATTACCCGCGCGACGTGAAGGGATGTGTTTTGGTCGGAACCCACTATGGCCCAGACTGCGTTTCGCATTCGCATCATGCTTACAGTCTGCTCAAAGCTGCCTATAATGATTCCCTGAACAAGAATGTCAGGGTCAAATTTCAAGGCGTTTTGGCTACCCCGTGGGGCGATTATCCGGGCGTGAAAACAGCCATCGCATAGATTTTCTATTCCCCGTAAGGATGCGCTCTGCCAACTCCTCCATCAGTTATTTACGACATCGGGTGAGCCTGACCAGCCCATGGCTGAATCGGGCGCTTTCGAATTGCCCGATGACGTCGTGGCGGCGCTGATTGAACTGGAAAGCATGGAAGACGATTCACAGGATTCGGACGAACCGACCGAACCTGTTGGCGCGCCTCTCAAACCGCGTCCGTATTTGAACTCCGGCGCGATTACTCTTCCCGAGCCGGACTGACGAAGCCGTCCGGTTCACGCAGCCCGTGGCAGGAAGTGGCGATCAACGCAGCTTCGCCAAGCCCCCACCGGTTCC
The DNA here is from genome assembly GCA_030838885.1 of Bryobacterales bacterium. Lineage (GTDB taxonomy): Bacteria > Acidobacteriota > Terriglobia > Bryobacterales > Bryobacteraceae > BOG-234. The sequence goes on from JAUZEU010000442.1 coordinate 2,071, forward strand.
TTCACCATCCGATAGACCATTTCGATCCAGGGGCCGGCAAGTTGGTGCGTTCGGGCAGACGACGCGACACTTCGAGCGGCGACGACTTCGCTTGCCGTCTTCTGCTCAGCCGCAAGCGCCGTGCTCAGATCGGGGAATGGCATGGTCACCAACTCCGAATTGAATCCACTAACGTACTCGAACCCCCATCGCCCGGCGAGTCTGGTCACGAGGTCGCCGGTGTAGCCGTAGAGATAAGGAAAACCCAGGAGATTATTCCACGCCAGCGCGTTGACCGTCTGCCCTTTCCTCTTCCGGTAGAAGCCCGCATTCGGAACGCGAATGACCAGTAGCCCGTGGGGCCGAAGCACACTGCGAATCGCCTTCAATGTCCGCGCAGGGTCCGGAATCTGCTCGAAGCAGTTCCAGACGAAAACTGCATCGTATGTTCGGGGTGGAATCGAGGCATCTTCGATCATTTCCCGCCGGACTGTCAGCCCCTTTGATCGCGCGAAACCGGCTGTGTCAGAGCCGACATCCAGCCCCGTCGCCCGCCAGTCCCACTCTTCAGCTACCTGCAGGAATGCCCCCAGATGACTGCCAAGCTCCAGAATCTCGGCATGCGGACGCAGCAGACCACGAAACCCTGGCTCCTTGTTCCGAAACGCCTGAACATACCTCGGCAGAAGTTGGGCCATGATCCCCCGATCGTTCGCATCTTCGCGGCATGACTTCGCCGTACGGACGCGGTACTCGGCCCGAATAAGCAGGCCGCAGCTTATGCAGCGTTCAATCGGCGCGGCAAAACCATGCATGAAGTCCGTAAGATCTTTCAGTTCGGCCAGCGAAGCCTTCCGGTTCAGGCGGGAATGTATGAACTGCTCGCGAAAGCCAATTTCCCGCTGAACGATGTTCGTCGGGATATCGGATTGAAAGAAAGAACCGTGGCAAACCGGGCAGCGCATGTCCGCTGAGTTGGCTGCAAACGGGTGGCCAACGGGCCGCTACAATAAGAAATCACAGTGGAAAAGACTTTTTACATCGAAACCTTCGGTTGTCAGATGAATGCCCATGACTCGGAGAAGGTCGTCGGCACGCTGCTCGAAAAGGGCTATAGCCAGGTCGACACCGCTGAAAAAGCGGGGTACGTGTTCTTCAACACCTGCAGCATTCGGGACAAAGCTGAGCAAAAGGTCTTCAACCGGCTGCAGCATTTCAAGAACTCCGGCAAGGATAAAGTCATCGCTGTTATCGGCTGCGTGGCGCAGCAGGAAGGCGAGAAGATCTTTGATCGGGCGCCGCACGTCAACCTGGTCGCCGGGTCGGCAAGTTACACGAAACTGCCTGAAATGCTGGTGCAACTGGAGGCCGGCAATAAGCGCGTTACGGGCCTGAGTCTCGATACTTCGGAAGCCTTTGACACCCCATTTACCCGTCGCGACAATCCGCACCGGGCATACCTCACCATTATTGAAGGCTGCGACAAGAAATGCTCCTATTGCGTGGTGCCGTTCACGCGCGGCCCGGAGCGCAGCCGCACCAGCGAGAGCGTGCTGGAAGAAGCCCGCCGCGTGGCAGGCGAAGGCTATACCGAGATCCAGTTGCTCGGCCAAAACGTGAACAGCTACCGCGATCCGTCCGCCCGCGGCTGGGATTTCGCATCGATGCTCAACGCCGTGGGTATG
>JAUZEU010000446.1 GCA_030838885.1 Bryobacterales bacterium
CAAGGTCGCGATCTTCCTTCGACACAGACCTCACTGTGCGAAGCGCAGTAAGATGGCCCTGACGTGTCACGCGCTAAGACGAAAAGATCCGAGAGAAGATGCGACTGGCGCAAGGCTGCCTTAGTTAGGCCGCGTGCTGCTTCAAAAAACAGCCAGAGCCATCATTGCAGGCAAGTATGGCAGGCGCGGTGAGTACAATTACCGTCCGGACGGTGTGCCGCAAACCAAACTCAACTTTAAGAGTTCGATCGAAATGCCTGTGCCGCCGCCATTGTGTTCCACGCGACGCCCGCCCGATATTAGGTGTGGGTAGTCAAAACTCTTCGGCGTGAAGAGTCAACAAGTTGGCGCTCCGAGTAACAACGCGCTACAAGCGGTTACCTCAGAGGTTGAACATTGAGTGGATCTGTCGATATAACCATAGCGTCTACGGATCGCAGAACTCGGCGAACAGCCAGTTGTGGGTAGACAAAAACCTGTGAGGGTTTGAAATCAGTACTTTGTGATCTGAGGGGTTGTTTGCCAGGTCCGAACGTTACAGGGTGTTACAAGAGTGATTATCGTGGTCGATTAATCCTCGTAATTCTCGCGGCCTTTCGGGTCTACTTCGCGAGTCGTCTCGAGACCTCGCTGGAAGTCCTCGCTCTCCGACAGCAGCTTGCCGTCCTCAAACGCAAACGGCCACGCCCCTCAGTGAACCGCTTCGATCGATTCTTCTGGACCACTCTGCGGGCCTTGTGGCCGAGGTGGTCAGATGTTCTGTTGATTGTGAAGCCGGAGACCGTGATCGGATGCACCCGGCAGGCTTTCGCCTGTACTGGCGCTGGCGATCACGGCCCCGCGGCGGCCGCCCGGAGTAAGTGAAGAGATTCGGGCGATCATCCGTCGCATAGCGTCGGAGAATGCGGACTGGGGCGCTCCGAAGATCCACAGCGAACTGCTGAAGCTCGGCTTCGATGTCTCCGAACGGACCGTCGCCAAGTATCTTCGACGGCTGCAGCCGAGCCGCAGCGATCCTGCCAAACGCTGGCTCGCGTTTTTTGCCAATCATCGGGAGGTCGTCGCCGCCATGGACTTCTTTACCTTGCCCACCCTGACCTTCAGGCTGCTGTACTGCTTCTTCGTGATCGGGCACGAGCGACGCGTATATTCGGGTCGCGGGCCAATGGGCTTATCTGTATCGGGCCGTGGATTCCGCGGGAGACACGATCGACTTCCTGCTATCGCCCAATAGTGACCGAGTGGCTGCCAAAGGCTTCCTTCAGCTTGCACTTTCCGGTCGCAACCGGCCTCGTGTGATCAACGTAGACGGCCATCCCGCTTATCCCGGCGTCATTGACGAGCTGAGCAAGAGCGGAGAACTGAGCCAAAAGATGCCGATGCCGCCCGTCACAGTATATGAACAATGTCATCGAACAGGATCATCGTTTTATAAAGAAGCGAGTGGTGGCCAGCCAGTGGTTCCGATCCGTGGAAGGCGCGCTGAAGACGATTGCGGGTTACGAGGCGATGAACATCATTCGGAAAGGCCAGATCCGCTGGCTGGCCAAGGGCGACATCGCGGGGCAGACACGCTTCATCATTGAGCGCACACTGGGTCTCGCTGCCTGATTCTCACCACTCGTTGAATGGTGCCGGTCACGCCATGCGTTGCCTCCCTCGGTTTGCGACACTACCGATTTTGGAATACCTTCAGACCAACGAGAAAATAATTAATCGCATTGCTCGGGACCTCTGTTTCATTGGTTCCGAGAACAAGATGAAAGGTGTACTGCAGCGGCTCGTGAAAAAAGGGCTTATCGAACTTGTACCCGGCACGACTCGGTACTCGGCTGCCTATCAGCGCGTTCTCCCGGTTTAAAGCCGAACAGCGCACAAAGGCCGGCCAGAACCTCAAAGGCGGTCCGGAATGCGAACCCGACCGCGCCTACGTTAACGGCTTTCCAGGAAGCCGCGTTTTAAGGCTGACCGAGCGCGGCTTACTGGGATTTTATCAATCGTAAGTAATGACGGCGAAGAAAAGCACGCCAATCGGCGGGTTGCCCTGTTGCAAATGGTCCGGCCGGCTAATGCAACGGACCGCGCATCGCGAGCTCTCCGGTTTTCGGATTGAAGTCTGCCTTTACAGTCAAGTCAGCGGTCTTGATTTCTACTCCCGTAAGTCGCAGCGGCAGACCAGCCTTATGCACGCTCTTTGCGGTGATCCGCATGACAGGGGCTTTGTTGAGCAGTTGCCAGGTCGGCGAGCGGGAACTGCAGCTGAAGCGGAGTATGCGGGTGCTGTTCCTGCCAAAGCGGCACCAGTGCCTCCGGAATCCAGTGGCGGAGAGCCAACAACCGGTGCAGCCTGGCATGACAAGCTGCGCATAACGTAATAAGGAGATCCGGTTCGCTCCTTCCCGGTACACGATGGTGAACGTGCAACTGCGGGCTGGCCGTCTCCCGTTTCTGCCTCGTCCCTTCTGCTCCGCAGGACCGGCATCGGAACCCGTCGCGGAGCAGAACAGCGTGGCGGTAGCCCCCAAAGTAAAACCTGGAGTGAGCGCGGGCTCGGTAGCAACGAGAGCAGAGACCTGCGATAACGGGGATGGCCATCCCACAGGAGCAAAAGAGGGTTTTCTGCCGGGAAAACCGTCGTACGCGCCCATTACCAAAGTACAAGGCGGGAGCAAGGCGCACAGGGGCTGCAGCCATGAAATCAGTATAAGGTGATTTTCTGCAAACAATGAAGAGATTCCGATCGATAGCGGTTTGCGTCGGCATCGAAACCGCTTATTCCCACGACCTCCGACAGGAAGCGACGGCCATCACATCGTTCAATGTGAATCACCAGGTTCACCAGATCGCCAATTTCCGCCTGAATGACGTGATACGGCATATCAACATCAGCGCGGAGTGTGAGAGTGGCGAGTCGTGACAGTGCCTGCCGGCTTGAGTTCGCATGAACGGTGCAGATCGATCCCGCGTGTCCGGTATTCAGGGCATAGAGCAGGTCGAATGCCTCTCCGCCCCGAACCTCCCCAATGATCAGCCGGTCCGGCCGGTGCCGGAGAGTGGCTTTCACTAGATCCCGGATGGTCACCGCAGGCACCGTCACCTTGCCCGTTACATCGCGCTGCTCTTTGCGCGCTTCAAACCGGAAGACGTTCGGGTGATCAATCTTCAGCTCCATGGTGTCCTCGATCACGGCAAGACGGTCGGTCTCTGGAATACAGTCAATCAGAGCTTTGGCAAATGTGGTCTTGCCGGTGTCCGTGCCGCCGCTGACCAGAATAGTCTGCCGGTCACGGACCGCCTGTGCGAGCAGCTCCGCAACCGCGTTGGGTAGCGCGCCGGCCTCGACCAGCTGGGCAAGACTGAACCACTGAGGCCGGAACTTCCGAATAGTCAGCGTGACTCCGCCTGGCGAACAGGGCGGGAAAGCCGCTGCCACCCGTGATCCGTCCGGCAGCCGGGCGTCAAGCAGAGGCTTGGTTTCGCTGATGTCCTCACCGAGTGACCGGGCGATGCGCTTCACTGCTGTGGACAAATACTTGGGCTCAATTGTCGCCTCGACGGGCTGCATGTGCCCGTTCCGCTGGATAAAGACGGACTGGTCTCCGTTGACCATGATTTCGGAAACCGAGGGGTCGGTAATCAGATGCGCGATCGGCTGCAGAAAGGGGAGAATCGTTTCGAGCGACATGGTCAGATTCCCACGGCGTAGCTGCGGATCTGCTCAGGCGCGAGCGCCGTCGCGTTTTGATGACTGCGATTGAGCGCAGCGCCGAGATTTTCGGCATTGTCCGTAAAGACCTGGGCATCATAACGTGGCCGTGAAGCCGCCACATAGGCGAGCGTCTGGTCAACCAGGGCGCGGGTCCGGCTGTCCGAGGTGTCCACGTGAATGAGGACCTGATCGACGGTTGTGCCCTGTGAGGAGTGGGACGTCATCGCATAGGCGTAATCAACATGTTTATTCTGATTCAGATTCCACCCCACCGTGCGCTCCGAGGAGTCGAGTGCCACCCGGATATTGCCGTGCTTATCGAGGTACGTGATGGTGCCGAGGTCCCGCGTGCTGATCGCTTTGTCCCTCCAGGGAGCCGTGAACTGCACCCGGTCTCCTTCCGCAAACGACCGCAGTTCCGGTTCATAAATCGTCACGCCTTTCAGCCGCACCGGGTCGTAAGTAATGGTCTTCCCGTCGCCTCGCTTCACGGTGATCTGGT
>JAUZEU010000475.1 GCA_030838885.1 Bryobacterales bacterium
AATGCGACTAATCACGGAAAAGGTCGGTTCGGAAGCGAACAGCGGAATGTGAGTCTGTTGCCGGAAATTGAACGGACGGATATCATCCAGCCCAAGAATGTGATCGGCATGGGAGTGGGTGAAGACCACCGCGTCCAGATGCTGCAACAGCGAACGAAGCGCCTGCGCCCGGAAATCGGGCGTGGTATCGATCACAATGTTGTGCCCGGCGTGTTGCACCAGAATGGAGGGTCGCAGGCGCTTGTCGCGAGGGTCTTCGGAACGGCAAACCGCACACGAACAGCCGATAGTAGGCACGCCTGAACTGGTGCCCGACCCCAGCACCGTAATCTTTAAACTCATGCCTGGTGGGGGGAGGCGGCATGCTTTGCCTGCATTAAAACCAGTCTACAACCATGGTCTCCAAACATATTTGCCGGGTGTTAACATCGGGTTTACCCCCAACATTTCACCTATGCAGGAAAACGCAAACGCCACAGGTGCAAAATTTCAGCGGCTGGTTGAAATTATGGCGAAGTTGCGCGCGCCGGACGGGTGCCCGTGGGATCTGAAACAGAACTTCGATTCCATCAAAAAGTACACGCTCGAAGAGACTTACGAGGTGCTGGATGCAATCGACCGCCGCGACTGGTCAGACCTTCGGGAAGAGTTGGGCGATTTCCTGCTACAGGCGGTCTTCTACGCACAGATGGCGTCTGAAGAGAAGCTGTTCGATATCGGCGATTCCCTGGACGCAATTAACGAAAAGCTGGTGAGACGACATCCGCACATCTTTTCAGACGCGACGGCGAATACAGATGGCGAAGTCTTACAGCGCTGGAACGAGATTAAGGCGGAAGAGCGGAAGCTGAAGCCGGAGAAACCGCAGGGTCTGCTCGATACGGTGCCTCGGGCCTTGCCGGCCCTGGTGGAAGCGCAGCAGATCACGTCAAGGGCGGCCGGCGTGGGTTTCGACTGGGAAAACGCCGAGCAGGTGCTGGAAAAGCTGGATGAGGAGCTAGCCGAGTTCGACGCGGCTCGCAGCAATGGTTCGCAGGATCAACTGGAAGACGAACTGGGCGACTTGCTGTTCGTCATCGTGAACCTGGCGCGCTTTGCGAAAGTCGACCCGGAACAGGCGCTGCGCCGGACGAATGCGAAGTTCCGGGCACGTTTCGGGCATATCGAGCGACGTCTGGAAGCACAGGGAAGTCAGGTGGCTGGTACGCCCATCGATGAACTGGAGGCTCTGTGGCAAGAGGCCAAGAACCCGGCCGGGTCATAAATATCGAGCCGCTGAGAGATGAGCGGCAGTTTCGTGAGGCCGTCGAACTGCAGAAGATCATCTGGGGTTTTGAAGACATCGAATTGCTGCCTGTGCGCTTCTTCGTAGTGGCGACGAAGGTGGGCGGCCAGGCGTTTGGGGCCTTCGATGAAGGTCGCATGGTGGCCTTTTGCATGGCGATTCCAGGGCTGAAGCCGGGTGGCAGAAGCTACCTGCACAGTCACATGCTCGGCGTGCTGCCGGAGTATCGGGACTTCGGGCTGGGACGCCGCCTTAAACTGCGCCAGCGAGAAGAAGCGATTGCTGCGGGGATTGAACTGATCGAGTGGACATTTGACCCGCTCGAGACAAAAAACGCTTACTTCAACATCGAGCGGCTGGGCGCAACAGTGCGGCGCTACGTTCGCAATCAGTACGGGACCACCACCAGCCATCTGCACGGCGGATTGCCGACGGACCGATGCACCGCGGAGTGGTGGATCAGGTCCGAACGCGTCCGAAAGATTATCAACGGAGAGCCGGCAGAACGGCCCCCTGTAAAGGCTCGCATCGCGGTGCCCGCAGCCATCAGAGACGAAGACCGCAGAAACGTGCAGGCGGAGATTGCGGACCAGTTCGAAGCTGCGTTCGACGCGGGCTTGACAGTGGTCGGAGTGGAACGCACGCCGGAAGCCGGCACCTACCTTCTGGCTGAGGTGAACCAGTGAAAATCGAGCGGATCGTTCTGAGGCAGTTGAAGATGCCGCTGGTGCACTTCTTCGAAACCAGCTTCTCCCGCACGTACAGCAGGGACATCATCATCGTCGAAGTTGTGTCCGAAGGGTTATCCGGATGGGGTGAGATCACAGCTGGCGAGAACCCTTTCTACAACGAAGAGTGGACGGAATCCGCATGGCTGATCGCGCGCGATTATGTGGCCCCGCGCATCGTCGGGCGGGAGTTTCAGTCGGCATCAGACGCGGATGGTCTGACGCACCATATCCGTGGCCACAACATGGCACGAGGGGGCGTAGAGGCGGCCATTTGGGATCTTCAGGCGAGGCGCAACGGCAACCCTCTCTGGAAGGAGATCGGCGGAGGCGCGCGCCGTGAGATTCCTTGTGGAGTTTCCATAGGCATCCAGGATTCAGTCGGACAGCTCATCGAAAAAATCGAGCGCGAACTGGCTGACGGGTACCAACGGATCAAGATGAAAATCAAGCCCGGCTGGGACGTCGATGTGGTGAGGGAGATCCGCACGAAATTCCCCGCAATTCGTCTGATGGCAGACGCGAATTCGGCCTACACCTTAGCCGACACCGCGCATCTGAAGCAACTGGACGAGTTCTATCTCATGATGATCGAGCAGCCGCTCGCACATGACGACATCATCGACCACGCCGAACTCCAGCAGAAGCTCGACACGGCGATCTGTCTGGACGAGTGCATCCGGTCGGCGCACCAGGCCGAACAGGCGATCCGGCTCAAGGCGGGGCGGATCATCAACATCAAACTAGGGCGCGTCGGCGGCTTCTCTGAAGCCATCAGGCTGCACAACGTTTGCCAAGCTTCGGGTATCCCGGTTTGGTGCGGCGGCATGTTGGAAGCGGGCATCGGACGGGCCCACAATATCGCTCTTGCAACGCTGCCGAATTTCACGCTGCCTGGCGATGTCTCGGCAAGCAAACGCTACTGGAAGCGGGACATCATCCTGCCGGAAGTCGAGACCACTTCGCAAGGGACAATAGTGATCCGGGACGAACTAGGATTCGGGTACGAACTCGATCACGACTTCATGAAGCAGATTACGATCCGGACGGAAGCGGTGAGTTGAGCCCCAACTTTCTTCTCTACAGCCTGGTGTGCCTGATGGTGCTGTGCTGGTCAGGCAACTATGTCGCGGCGAAGATCGTCTTCCGCGAACTGCCAGCCATGATCGTCATGTGCCTGCGAACCATCGTCGCGGGGGTGCTGATCATCCCGATTTATTGGTTTCAGGCGCGCAAGAAACCGACGATCTGGACTTGGGGCGAGTTCTGGCTACTCTTCGCGCTGGGTGTTATCGGCATCACCATGAACCAGTTTTTCTGGACTCTGGGCGTGGAGCGGACCACAGTAGTCCATTCGTCCATGATCATGGCAACAACGCCGCTGTTCGTACTACTGATGGCAGGGATAATGCAGCTGGAGCGGATCACTGTCCTCAAGGTCATCGGCATAGTAACTGCTCTGTGCGGCGTTGCTTTGCTTCAACTCGTCAGGTCGACATCTTCAGCGCATGGCCCGACGTTCCTCGGCGACTTTCTGACTCTGCTCTGCGCGCTGCTGCTGGCCGGTACGACGGCGTTGGGCAAACGGTACAAGCCGGTCTCGGGCGGCATCGCCGTAAACGCAGTTGGTTACGTGGGGGGATCGTTATTGTTACTCCCGGTGCTCTGGTGGAGTGCTCAGGGATTCAACTTCGCGCATGTGAGCGCCGCGGCATGGACCGGCGTGTTTTATATGGGCGCGTTCTCGTCCATCACCGGGTATCTGATCTACTATTACGCGCTGGCCCGAATCCCTGCTTCCCGGATGGCAGCCTTCCAATATCTGCAGCCGGTTTTCGCAAGCCTGATGGCCGTGGTTCTGCTGGGTGAGCAACTCAGCGGAACGGCCATTGCGGCCGGCGCGATCATCTTCACGGGCGTGTTCGTGACGGAGCGGTTCGGGTGAGCGCTTTCACTCAACTGCTAAAGAACAACCGGAATTACCGGTTCATGTGGTCGGGCCAGGTGGTGAGTGAAGTGGGCGACCACTTCAACAACATCGCGGTGCTCAGCCTCGCAATGGAACATCCACATTCGGGGCTGGTGGTGACGGGCGTGTTCCTGTCGCGCGCTGTCTCCATGCTCGTGGCCGGGCCTATCGCGGGCGTGTTGCTGGACCGCATGAATCGCAAGCGGGTGATGATCGCGAGCGATTTGGTTCGGGCGGTGATCGCGCTGGGCTTCATCATTTCGCTTACCTACAAAGAGGATTGGCTGCTGTACGTGCTCAGCGCGCTGCTCATGTTCGCTTCGCCCTTCTTCACCAGCGGACGCGCCTCCATTCTGCCGAGCATCGCGACAGCGGAAGAACTGCACATCGCCAACACGATGACGCAGACCACGTCCTGGGCGAGCCTGACAATCGGCGCGTTTCTGGGCGCGGTGGGCCTGCAGGCCGGCTATGTGGTCGCGTTCGGTTTCAATGCTCTGTCGTTCATCATCTCGGCGCTTTGCATTTCGCAACTGCGGCGCCCGGAAGGGTTCCGGGCTGTTGGGGCCGAGAAGAAGCAAACGACCACAGGCTTCGCGCAATACCGTGAAGGCCTGCGCTATATCCGGAAGACGCCGCTGGTGGCAGGGGTCGCTATGGTCAGCGTGGGGTGGGCGAGTGGCGGTGGTGCCGCCCAGATCCTCTTCAGCCTCTTCGGAGAAAAGGTGTTTCGCGCAGGTCCGGCCGGAATCGGGATCATTTGGGGTTGCGCCGGCATAGGACTCCTTATCGGCGGTTCCACCGGTTACTGGCTCGGGAAACGGATCAATTTCGTGCAGTACAAGCGCACAATTGCGATTGTCTACGTTATCCACGGGTTGGCGTATATTCTGTTCAGCCAGATGCCGACAATTGCGTGGGCATGCGTGTTCATTGCGCTGTCGCGGGGGGCAGTTGCAGTGAGTTCGGTGCTGAACTTTTCACAGTTGCTGCACCATGTGGAAGACAAGTATCGGGGCCGTGTGTTCGCTACTTTGGAGTCGCTGACGTGGTCGACCATGATGCTGTCGATGATGGCCGCCGGGGCAGCCTCAACGACGTACAGTCCAAGGACCATTGGTGTATGGTCGGGCGCGATCAGTTCAACGACCGCGATCTTCTGGACGTGGGCAGACTGGCGGGGATGGCTGACAGAACCGCCAGTACAGGAAGTAGCTCCCATGGATGAGGTAATGCCTTGAGTCTCAATCAAAAGGTAATACTGGTCACCGGAGGCGCAAAGCGCATCGGGCGCTCCATTGCGCTCGCACTGGCTGCCGAGGGAGCGCGGGTGGCGATCCACTATGGCGAATCCGAGGCTGAGGCACGACAGACTGCGAAGGAGTGCGGCGGCGCCCCTGTGTTCCAGGCCGATCTGGAGAGCGTGGCTGAAATCCGGGCGCTCTTTGATCGCGTGGCACAGCACTTCGGCACCCTGGACGGCCTGGTGAACAATGCGGCACGCTTTACCCGCTTCGATCCCCTCGCGATCGAGGAAGGAGACTGGGATTTCATCCATTCGGTGAATCTGAAGTCGGTATTCTTTTGCTGCCAGGCAGCGGCAAAGATAATGCTGGCGGCGGACGGCGGCCACATCGTCAATATCAGTTCACTGGGGGCGCTCAAGCCCTGGGCTCACCATGCACATTACTGCGCTTCAAAGGCCGGCGTGGTAATGCTGACGAAAGCGCTCGCGAAGGCATGGGCTCCGCAAATTTCTGTAAATACGGTAGCCCCCGGAGTAATCCCGTTCGACAAAACCGATGAACGGATTGAGCGCTTCATTTCCGCCACTCCGGCTGGCCGTGCGGGCACAGGCAACGAGGTTGCCTTAGCTGTGCTTGGATTCCTACGCGCCAGCCGCTTCACCACCGGCCAATTAATGGCGGTGGATGGCGGATTAAGCCTGCGTTAATACCACCACCCCTGGTGCTTTTCAACCATATTTTCCACAATCTAAGCCGTTGATTAGGCTAAAGCTATGGATCGGCGTACAGAAACTAACTTCGCCAATTCCGCATCCAAATAGCAGGTAAAGGAAAAATGAAACCCCAAAGTCTTAGGAGGTTCGGTTTATTGTTGACGCTGGCTGCGGGTGCACTCATGGCTCGGACTGGGCCCAGCGTGGCAGTTCCGGGCACCGTGAACTACATCGAAGGCAGTGTTTCAGTAGACGGA
>JAUZEU010000495.1 GCA_030838885.1 Bryobacterales bacterium
GACCCTGCTCTTCTCCGCTGAAGAAGCGCACCGGCTCCACGGCGAAGAGGTCCCGATGGACGCTCACCCAGGTGGCAAAGGCAAAACCGGCCTGCTGATCCGCGAGCCACTCGGCGTGATCGCGGCCATCACCCCCTTCAATTTCCCCCTGAATCTCTCGCTTCACAAGATCGGCCCGGCCATTGCGGCGGGCAATACGGTCGTTCATAAACCCGCCTCCACGACGCCGATCAGCGCTATCCTGCTCGCCCGAATTTTCCTCGACGCAGGTCTTCCCGCAGGCGCACTCAACGTAATCACCGGCCCCGGCAGCACCATCGGGGACGCTCTCAGTTTCGATCCCCGGATCGCGATGATCACGTTCACCGGCAGCCCCGATGTGGGCCAGCGTATCCGCAATCTGGCGGGCATGAAGCGCGTCACCCTCGAACTCGGCTCCAACTCCGCCGTGATCATCGAGCCAGACGCCGACCTGGACAAGGCCGTGCCGAAATGCGTCGCCGGTGCCTTCGCAAACTCCGGACAAGTCTGTATCTCGGTGCAGCGCATTTTCGCTCATGAGACGATCCGGGACGAATTCGCGAACCGAATGGTCGAAGCCGCGGCCAAAATGCGGATCGGCCACCCGCTCGAAGACAGTACGGAAATCAGTTCGCTGATCTCTGAGACAGAGGCAAAACGTGTTGAGACGTGGATCGGCGAGGCGCGCGATACCGGCGCCAAACTTCTCGCCGGCGGCGACCGGCGTGGCACCACCATCTCGCCTGCCATCCTGACTGACGTCGCGCCCACCGCAAACTTGTGCGCCCGCGAGGCCTTTGGCCCGGTCGTTGTGGTCAATGCCTATAAAACCCTGCCGGATGCCATTGCCATGGTGAACAATTCGGATTACGGTTTGCAGGCCGGAATGTACACGCGCGATCTGGAGAAAGCTTTTCAAGCGGCCCGCCAGGTGCACGTGGGCGGTTTCCATATCAATGAGATACCGGCGTTCCGCGTAGATCAGATGCCGTACGGCGGAGTAAAATTGTCGGGTACCGGCCGGGAAGGTCCCAGGTATGCGGTCGAAGAGATGACCGAACTGAAGCTCATCACCTGGTAAACTCCCGGTCTTAGTGACGTTTTTCCAGGCGGTGCGTCTAACAGAGTGGAACCGATGCAAGATGCCGCGGAAACGGTGAGCGCCGTATTGGCAGCCCCTTTAGACGAAGCAGGCCTGATCCGGGCAGCCCAGAAGGGCGATCAGGACGCTTTCGAGCGTCTGGTGCGGGCCTATGACCACAGTGTGCTGCGCATTGCAATGAACCTTCTGCGTTCGCCGGAAGAGGCGCGCGACGTCTACCAGGAAGCGTTTCTGAAGGTGTATCGCAATCTCCACGCCTTCCGGTTCGATTGCTCGTTCCACACCTGGCTCTACAGGATCGTGACTAACATCTGTCTGGATCACCTGCGGCGGCGCAAGGTCAGGAAAGAAGAGTCAACCGTGGTGGATACCGGCGAAGGCATCGTCGACCGGGTGGCGCAACTGGAAGAAGGCGCGCCTCACGCCAACCCCGAGCGGCAGATGTGGAACCGCGAACTGGCCGGACGAATCGGTGGTGCGCTGGAGAGCCTCACGCCTCGTGAACGCACTGTTTTTGAGCTTCGGCATTATGAGGGTCTTCGGCTGCGGGCTATCGGCGAGATGATCGGCACCACCGAAGAAGCGGCGAAGAATTGCCTCTTTCGCGCGACTCAAAAAATGAGGGCAAGTCTGGAAGCATTCGTATGAACTGTGCCGAGACAATTCGTCAGATTCCGCTCTACTGCTACGGCGAGGTTTCGTCCGAAGTGGAAGAGCGTATCGAGTCGCATCTGGCCGAATGCGCTGTCTGCAGCGCCGAACTCACACACCACCGCGCTTTCCTTGATCTTCTGAACAAACGAGAAGACGTTACCGAAGCATCCATGCTTGCGTCATGCCGCAGCGAACTGCGTACCGCGATCTCCTCGCAATCAGTACCCGCTGGTCAAAGCTGGCTCGACCGGAAGTGGATGGACGGGCTTCGCAGTTTCTCCGGGTTGCACATCCGGTTCCGGATTCCGGTGGGAGCGATGGCTCTGGTCGGCCTCGGTTTCTTTGCTGCGCGCTATACGCCGGAACGGTTCGGCGGCATGCGCTCAGGTCTGGCAGAACCCATGTTTTCCAGTGTGCGCTCGGTCGAAGATCAATCGGGTAAGGTACACATCGCGGTGGATGAAGTGCGCCGCCACGTGGTGACCGGAAGTCTGCAGGATCCGCGCATTCAGGAACTTCTGGTGACGGCCGTGCGCGAGGAATCCAATCCCGGAGTCCGCGTGGAATCCATCGGTATGCTGCGCAACAGCACGGATTCCGAAGAGGTGCGTAACGCGCTTTTGGACGCGCTGAATCACGACCCCAATCCTGGTGTCCGTTTGAAGGCAATCGAGGGTTTGAAGTCGTGGGCGGGCAATGTCGCGGTGCGCCGGACTCTGGCCAACGTTCTTCTGAAAGACGACAACCCCGGCGTCAGGGTGCAGGCAATCGACCTGCTCACTACGCATCACGACGACTCCATCGTGGGCGTTCTGCAGGATGTGGTGCAGAAAGAAGACAACAACTACATCCGCACTCGTTCGATCAAACTGCTGGAGGAAATGAAAGCCTCCGTCGGCACGTATTGATCGACTGTTTTTTCTCCTTTCCATGAAGTGGTTAGCGTTATTCCTCGCCATCGCCTGGACGTGCGCGGCGGCAGAAAAGATCTCCGTTCAGCGCACCGGCACAGAAGGGGATAGTCCCCGATGGAAGCTGACGATCACCGCTTCCCTGCCCCCGCAAACCATTACGCGGATCGCAACGATGGGCGACGTAACCGTTCGCGGTAAGCGCTCGGGCGGCATTCGCTACACGATCACGCAGGACGTGATCGCGCCTGACGAAGCCAGCGTCCGTCAACTGGCGCGGCAGTATCGTGTGCAGGCAGGAAGCGGACAGATAGGCTTCTTCCAGCCCGGAGCCTTATCCGTAGAGATTCCCCGCGCGAGCCCCTTTCTCGCTCTGTCGAGCAATGCGGGAACGATTGACGCGGCGGATCTGGACGGTTCTCTCCTCGCCGGGGCGAATGCCGGAACAATCGTGCTGGATCGTATCGGCGGCAATGTCGAAATCCATTCCAACGGAGGCGCCACATCGCTTGGCTCGATCGGCGGTTCCGTCCGCTGTTACTCGGGCGGCGGGTCGATACGGGCCATCAAAATCAATGGACAGGCCTACTTCGAAACCGAAGGCGGGGATATTCAGGTGGGCGAAGTCCTGGGAGCAGTGACTGCCCTCACCGGGGCGGGGGGCATCCGGATCGACCGCGCGCGCGCTGGTGTCTTAGCCGACACATTCGGCGGCCTGATTGAGATCGGCAATGCCACCTCAGTGCAGTGCCGGAATGCAGGGGGCGCGATCCGGCTGACCAATGTTTCGGGCAGCCTCAGTGCAGCCACACAACGGGGCAGCATTGTCGCCGAGATACTGGCCGGGCGTCCTCTGGAGGATTCGGTTCTTTCCACAGGCGCTGGTGACATAACGGTGTTGATCCCGTCAAATATGGGTGTAACGATTGAGGCCGAAACAAGCGAAATGGCCGCCAGCCGGCCTATTGTTTCCGATTTCTCCGGACTGCAGATACGGGCTCGGCGGTCATCTGTAATCGCCACCGGCAACATCAATGGCGGCGGGCCCCGGTTGCGACTGATCGGCGCGGGCGGACGGATTGAAATCAGGCGGAAGTAAATTAGAGAAGTAACGGGAGAAGGTCAAATGTTTTTCAGAAAAACGGCATCTATGTGTCTGGCCGCGGCAGCACTTAGTGTGTCGGGGTACGCGCAAACACCGCAAGCGCCACAGGCACCGCAAGCCCCGCGCGGCCCCCGCGTACGTTCTGCTGGTGGGCGGATGCTGGCGGCGAAGCGCGGCTGGCTGGGCGTTGGCGTTGTAGAAGTCACTCAGGAGCGCGCCAGGGCGCTCAAGCTCAAGGATGAGAGCGGCGTGGAGGTAACCCATGTCGAAGAGAACAGCCCCGCCGCGAAAGCAGGATTGAAGGAACACGACGTCATCCTGGAAGTGAACACCCAGAAGGTGAACGACAGCGAGGAGTTTGTCCGGATCATCGGTGAAAGTGCGCCTGGTTCGAAGGTCACGCTCGCTGTTTGGCGCAACGGCTCCAGACAAAGCGTTACAGCGGCGCTGGAAGCTCGGCCTGTTCAGTTTCTGACCTTCAACGGGCCGAACGGCGACTGGGTTGCGCCGATGCCTCCGATGCCTCCATCCCCGATGTGGGAAGGAACTCCGTTCATGACCGGCAATGCGCCGCGGGTCGGCTTTGAAGGAGAGACGCTGACGCCCCAGTTAGCCGAGTTCTTCGGGGTGAAAGAGGGCGTGCTGGTGCGGACGGTTTCGGAGAAGACTCCGGCCGCAAAGGCCGGTCTGAAGGCTGGCGACATCATCGTGAAAGTGAGCGGGACGCCGGTGTCGAGCACTCGGGAGATCTCGGGCCTGATTCGGGCCACCCGTAAGAACGTGACATTTACCGTGTATCGCAACCATAAGGAAGTGCTGCTGAACGTGGAGATCGCGGAAGACCGCGTGCCATCCCCGGATCGGGAGGTGCTGTGACGCTCTACACTTTAAGTCTGAATGGCTGACAATCAAACTGCTCTCCTGATAAAGGAATGGGAACGCGCCCGGGCCGGGGCGGAAGAGTTCATCACCGCGATGCCGGACGAGAAGCTTTCATTCCGGCCGGTCCCGGAGGTGCTTAGCTTTGCCGGACAGTTCCTACATATCGCGGAGGCAAACTATCTGTTCGCCTCCGCTGCGTTTGGAGTGGAGAGTCCGTATAAAGGCAAAAACGCTGAAGAGAACCCGGAACTGGAAGCCAAGCCCGCTTTGCTGGAATTCGTGCTTGCCAGTTACGCGTTCATCGCCACGAATATTCCGTCGTTAAGTTCGGACGCGCTGGCTGAGGACGTTAATCTCTTCAAGCTCAGGATGCCCCGCCACCTGATATTCTCGAAGGCTTTGGAGCACCACGCACACCATCGCGGCCAGACGGCGGTTTGCTTCCGCCTGCATGGCCTGAAACCCCCGAGCAAGCGGCTGTTCTGAGCATGCAAAAAGCCCCGCCCGGTTTGGCCGGACGGGGCTTTTTGCGTTGGCAGTCAGCGTTTGTTTAGAACGAGTACTTCAGGCTCAGCTGCATTTGGCGGCGGCTGTCTTTTGAAGTGATCGTGCCGAACGCGCTTTGAGTCGGGTTGATGTTCGGATTGCCGCCGTTGGCGCCGGCCCAGTTCGGGTGGTTCAGCCAGTTGAACGCTTCGGCGCGGAAGACGATTCCGTTCCGCTCGTTCAGCTTGAACGTCTTGAAGATGCCCAGGTTCCAGTTCTGGAAGCCTGCGCCGTAGTACAAGTTACGGGTCTGGTTGGCGAAAGTGCCTGCCGTGGGAACGGTGAAGATCTTGTTCCCGCTGGAATCGACCGGGCTGAACCAGTAGTTCGGTGAGCCGCCTGTGGAGAACTGGTGCGGGTAGGACGGAGAACCATTGACCTGCCAGGGCTGGTTCTGCGATACGCCGATGCCGGCGTAGTCGCTGCCCGTGGTCACACTGAAAGGCGTGCCGCTCTGGAACTGGGTGATACCGGTGATCTGCCATCCGCCCAGTGCGTTGCCGGCAAAGCCGGTAGTCCGGGTAAACGGTACCTGCCAGATCCAGTTGATGACCAGCATGTGGCGGGTATCGAAGTTCGAGGGGCCCCAGAAGTTGGTAGCGTCATAGTTGTTCCACAAGGTGCCGCGACGGTCGGAGCCGTTGTCATAGCTCTTCGACAGGGTGTACGAGACGCCATAGCTGAAGCCGCGGGTGTACCGGCGGTTCCACGCCACGTTCAGTCCGTTGTAGCTGGAGCGGGCTGCGTTTTCCGCGATCTGAATCTGGTTGAAGCCCTTGTAGGGAACCAGGTAGTTCACATTCACGCCACCGGGGCAGGCACCGTTCGGGCAGGTGCCGACGGGCAACTGATTCAAATTGCGGATGCGCTCAAGATGCAGGCCCACACGGCCGACATACGAGACTTCCACGTTGGAGCTGAAGGGCAGCTCGCGCTGGATGGTCGCATTCCATTCATAGGAACCAGGGATCTTGTAGACCGGATCCTGGGTCTGGATGAACTGGGTGGGCGTGCCGCCGGAGGCAGTTCCGGGATTGTCTACAGGTCCGTTCTGCACTGCGCTGTAGCCCTGGAACGGGAAGTTGCCGCCAAGGAAGGTAGCGTCGCTGACGGCGGGCCGATTCTTGAAGCCGCCGAAGGCGGTGCGGAGAACGGTCTTGTCATTCAGCTGATAGGCCACGCCGATACGGGGAACGAAGTTGTTGAGCTTCCAGCCCGCGTAGGTGTCCGGCAGACCGTGGAAGAGCGTCTGGAGAACCGGATCCGTTGAGTTCGGGAAGCGACCGACGCCCGCCTTCGGAATGCTGGAGCCAGGGATGACGATGCCGTTGTAGATGTTGCCTGTTCCGGGGATGATGGTGCCGGTTTTCGGATCGATCTGGACGGCCTTCGAAGGATCGTAGAAGCGGGCATCGAACACGTTATAGTTACCCCATAATGCGTGATAGGGCTGTATCATGGATTCGCGAACGCCCAGTTCCAGTTTCAGTTTGGCAGTCACTTTCCACGAATCCTGCGCGAAGAACTCGTACATATCCGAACGCGAGATGGTGTAGTCGCGAGGTCCGATTTCGGCGTAGGTGGTGAAGCGACCCAGGGCAAGATTCGCAATGCCGGGGTTGCTGTTGATGGACGTGCTGTCCTGGAAATCGAACCGTCCGTTCTGGTTGTTGGCGCCGCCGGGCGTGCCGTTAACGTTGACCTGGTCGCGATCGTTCTGGCCGGCGCGCTCATAGAGAGCACCGAACTTGAAGGTATGGCTGCCATGGATCCAGGTGATGTTGTCACTGTAGCTGTAGACCGGGCCGCCCGAACGCGACGGATAAGGTCCGTTGTCAAGCTGGCCAAAGCCGTTGATATTGATGGTCGGCAGTTTGTTGGGCAGGTCCTTCGCAGCCGCTCCATACAGGTACGGGTAGTTCACGCCGTACAGGGTGCGGTCCCACGCGTTGCCCCGGAGGGTGATATCAACGTGGTCGGCGCTGGCGGTGACGAGGGCTTCGTTGATCAGGGTCGGCGTGAACACGTGGATGTAGTTCAGGGAGGCCGTTTGATTCGGGCGGTTGAGCTGGTTCGCCGCGAGAGGAAAGTTGCCCTGGAAAGCATTAGCGACGAAATAGTTGTAGTTGAGCATGCGAAGGCGGACGGTGTCTTTCTCGGTGGGGAGCGCGTCCACGGAGATGGTGTCCTTCCTGGTGTTGTCGATTTCGTTGTTTGTGGTGATGTAGTTGCTGGAGCCCAGCTGAAAGCCAGGCGTGGGCAGCGGATACGCCTTGAGCAGCGCGAGCCCGTTCGGGCTAAGGGCGGATTGCGGAATGATGTTGCCCGGATAGGGAGTGCCGGTGTTGGGATCGGAAACGATGTACGGCCTGTTGAAAAACGGATTGGCTCCGAGCAGCTCGCTGAAGTTGCCGGTGCGCATCGCAAGGCTGGGCACCGTGGTTCCACCTGAACTGTTGACCGGCGAGGTCCGGTACCGGACCCATTCCTGACCGAACAGGAAGAAGAGCTTGTTGCGGTCGCGGTTGAATTTGCCCGGAATGTAGACCGGGCCACTGACGTTATAGCCGAACTGGTTGTACTTCAGAGGCTGCGGCTGTGAGCTGAGCAGCGGGAGGGGCGCCACGTTGCGGGCCCAGGTGTTGGCGTCCATGGCGCTGTTCCTAAAGAATTCATAAGCGGTACCATGGAAATCGCGGGAGCCGCTCTTGGTGATGACGCGGATCTGGCCGCCGCCGGAACGCCCGTATTCAGCATTGTAATTAGCCGTCAGGACCTGGACTTCTTCGGTGGAGTCGACATCCGCCGCACCGATGGAAGTGCCGTTGGAACGGGTGCGGGTGGCGACAGCGCCGTCATAGAAAAACACGTTGTCATTCGGGCGGGAGCCGTTCATGGAAAAGCCGCCATCCGTCAGGTTGAAGTTAAAGTTCGCCAGCGAGGCGCTGGACCGGACGCCGGGCTTCAACGAGGCGAGCAGCACCGGGTTGCGGCCGTTGAGCATCAGGTTTTGCACCTGATACTGATCGACTGTAACACCGAGGGTCGCGCTCTCTGTCTGAATGACCGCCGCTTCGGCAGTGACGTTGACGGTTTCCGTCATAGCGCCGACTTCGAGATTGATGTCAACGCCCAAGGGCAGGTTGGCATCCAGCCGGTTGTTTTTCTTTTCGTACTTTTTGAAACCCTGAGCCTCTACCCCGACGGAGT
>JAUZEU010000521.1 GCA_030838885.1 Bryobacterales bacterium
ACGTTGTTACCTCGTGGCCCGCTTCTCGAATACGCCCTTGACGCCCGGGAGCGCCGAGAACGCACGGCCAACCGGAATAGAACGCGATGTGTGTCAGAATTTCGGAGGTCTGTTCCTGAGTCAACCCATGATCCATTGCACGGTTCAGGTGGAAGGTGACCTGCGCGGCTTGACCGTTGGCGACGAGTGCACTTACGGTCACCAAACTGCGGTCGCGGGGCGCGAGCGCCGGACGCAACCAAAGCTCCCGAAACAGCAGATCAGTCGTGTTCTCGACGAGCCCCGGTGAAACGGTGCCGAAGTCGTTGATCACCTGGGTGGACCGTTGCTTTTCAGCCGCTTCGTCAATGGGCAACAGCTCCTCTATCGCTGGCGGAAGTTGTTCCAAGCCGATTGCGCGCTGGTGAAAGATCTCCTTGGCGACAGCCACAGCAGACATGGCGTTCGCCCATCCAGCGTAGAAGGCGAGGTGCGTAATAATCTCTGAAAGCTCTCCTGGCTTGACGCCGTTATCGAGCGATAGAGCGAAGTGAAACGGCATTTCGTCAGTTTGGTTGCGCGCAATGAGCGCTGCCACTGTGACGATGCTGCGATCGCGCGGTGAGAGGCCCGGCCGCTTCCAAAGGCTGTCGAGCAGCGTACTTTTTGTGTAACGCTCCAACGCTGGCGACACAGCCCGAATATCGTCATAGGCCAGCATTGCTCGCGGCGCTTTGTGCTTCCTGGTATCGTTCATCGTTTTTTTCTGTGCAAGGGTAATCTCGGTCTGCCAGAGTGCGGCGACGCTGAGAGCGACCGTCCTCCTGATGAAATCGCGCCGGTCCCGATGCGCAAGGGGCTCTGGCCCAAGGGGTGACAGCGACGATGCCGGGAACTGTTGCTTCATGTTCGAAGTAATGTCTTGATGCGCGCCGGTGGCTGATGGCGCGATATCCATTCAGCGACCTGCTCGCCAGCACCGCAAAATGTGTAACCTTCACCTCTGAACCGTATCCCTCAGCGGCCGACCAACTGCTCGTGAAAGGGCGAGTAACGGTTTCCCTGTAGCTTCACCTTTGAAGAAGCTTCCTCCAGCTCGCGGGCCTCGTCCGTTGTCAGTTCGATATTGGCCGCGCCCAGATTTTCGTCCAATCGGTCAAGCTTCGTCGTTCCTGGGATGGGAACAATCCACGTTCCCTTTGCCAACAGCCATGCAAGGGAGATCTGGGCAGGCGTTGCCTTTTTTTGGTCTGCGAACCGAGAGACAACATCCACCAGCGCGTAATTGGCCTTCATGTTCTCAGGAGAGAACTTCGGGAGTGTACTGCGGAAGTCCGTTTTGTCGAATGTCGTATCCGCCGGCATCTTTCCGGTCAGGAAGCCTTTGCCCAGCGGACTGAACGGAACAAAGCCAATTCCCAGTTCCTCTAACGTGGGCATAACCTCAGATTCAGGTTCCCGGAAGAAAAGCGAGTACTCGCTTTGCAGCGCCGTGATGGGCTGGATCACATGAGCCCGGCGGATAGTCTGGGCTGCAGCCTCCGAGAGGCCGAAGTGCTTGACCTTGCCTTGCTGGATCAGATCCTTCACCGCGCCAGCAACATCCTCGATCGGAACGTTCAGATCGACGCGATGCTGGTAATACAGATCGATGGCATCAACTCTCAGCCGCTTCAGCGAACCTTCCGCGACGGCACGGATGTGCTCGGGGCGACTGTTCAGGGCGCTCCACTTGCCACTGTCTCCGGGATTGGCTTCCCATCCGAACTTCGTCGCGATGACAACCTTGCCACGGTAGGGCTCAAGCGCCTCGCCCACAAGCTCCTCATTGATGAGCGGACCGTAGACCTCCGCGGTGTCGAAGAACGTTACCCCACGATCAACGGCAGCGTGCAGCAGCCGGATCATCTCCGCCTTGTCTTTCGGAGGTCCGTAGGAATGGCTCATGCCCATGCAACCAAAACCAGTCTCAGAGACCTCGAGATTGCTCTTTCCAAGCGTCCGCTTACGCATCGTACTCCTCATGCAACGAATTCTGCTTCACTTCATCTCCTCCGCGATGAGAACCGGTCCGTCGCCCGGAGATGGGCGACTATATCGGCATTGTGATCGTCCAGGTTCGTCCTATGGGCGCAGCAGTGCTTTGATCGCACGGCGTTCATCCATCGCGCGGTAACCTTCCGCCACCCGGTTCAACGGGAGCACCAAGTCAAAGACTTTACCAAGGTTGATTTTGCCACTCAGCACCCGGTCCATCAGGTCAGGCAGGTAGCGTCGGACCGGCGCAGGGCCGCCGTGCAGGTGAACGTGACTGAAGAAGAGTTGCGTCCCCTCCAGGGTCACCTCGTGGGGAACGCCGACGTAGGACACGAACCCGCCAGGACGTGTTGCTTGAATTGCCTGCATCATAGATTCCTGCGTACCCACGCACTCCAGGACCGAATCCGCGCCGATGCCCTTCGTCATGTCCTTGATCCGCGCGACGCCCTCGTCTCCGCGCTCGGTCACAACATCGGTAGCGCCGAACTCGCGGGCGAGCTTCTGCCGGGGCTCGTGGCGGCTCATCGCGATAATGCGCTCCGCGCCCATCTGGCTGGCGGAGAGCACAGCGAGAAGGCCCACGGCTCCATCGCCGACCACCACGACGGTGCTGCCGGGCTTCACATTGGCTGCGTCCGCGGCGAACCAGCCGGTGCCCAGCACATCCGATGTCGTCAGCAGGCTGGGCACCATGTCGTCCGAGGGCACCCCCGGCCTGGCCACCAGAGTCCCGTCCGCGTTCGGCACGCGCAGGAACGGCGCTTGCGCCCTCGTCATGAACTCGCGACTTACGCACGACGACTGGTAACCGTACAGGCAATGCGGACACGTGTTGTCCGACGTGGCGAACGAGCCGATCACGAACTGGCCCGGCTTCACAGACCTGACCGCACTGCCGACCTCTTCGACGATCCCGCAGTACTCGTGCCCCATGGGCGTCGGCCCCTTGATGGGCTGTAAGCCACGGTACGGCCATAGGTCGGACCCGCAGACGCACGTTGCCGGTATGCGGATCACCGCATCGGTCGGTTCTACGATTTTTGGGTCGTTCACTTCCTCAAAACGTACATCACCTGGGCCATAAAGAACTGTTGCCTGCATGGTTCACCTCTCGCATTGGCCTGCTCGCCTCAGGGCGTAGACGCTGATCCGCGCCACTTCATACCAACGACGGGAATCACGGAGGGGCATGTTGACGCCGAATGTTTGCCCTCGCCTCTGTATTCACAAAGTAGCGAAATGGCGGGTTCCTGTGCTTTCCCGATCCTGCCGATTCTTTGCCCGATCCTGTCTGAGGGGCATGTTTCGTACACGTGACATCATTGGCGGACGTAATCTGGTGAGGAGAGGGTCCCGGAGATGGTGAAAAGAGACCAACACGCTATTGGGCCAAACGTGATCGAGATCCGAGACTCACTGGCTCGTGGTATCGCCGCACATACGCCCTCTGAGGGGCAAACTGCGACAGCCGTTGACGGCTTGGTCCTCTTCCGGCATCACGCCCCGAGTGCCTGTCATTGGACCACCTGCGAGCCAAGCCTTACCATTTTCCTGCAGGGCAAAAAGCTCATCAACCTGGGAGGAGTTGACTACCTGTGCGACGAATCGTCGTTTCTTGTGTCCTCCATCGACGTTCCGATTCGAAGTCAAATTCTGGAAGCGTCGCCAGCGGTTCCCCTTCTCTCCTTCCGTTACCGCCTTGACATGTCGGCGGTCCAAGAGGTTCTTGGCCGGGAAGACCTGCCCGAATCTAAAGAGTGTTCGGGAGCGGGATTGGCAGTCGGTGAAACCACGGCCGCGTTGCTGAGAGTTTCCGGACGGCTGCTCGAGCTGCTGGATACTCCCGAGGACCTACCGTTCCTGAGCCCTCTGATCCAGCGTGAGATCGTCTATCGCATACTTAGAAGTCCACAGGGAGAGCGCCTGCGAGCGATCGCGACGCGTGGCGACCTGAGTAATAGAGCAGCCAAAGCAATCGCCTGGCTCCGGGCCAATTACACCAAGCCGCTGCACATGGAGGAACTTTCAGCCGTTGCACGCATGGGAGTGTCAACGCTCCACCGTCAGTTCCGCGCGTTGACCGCGATGAGCCCGCTCCAATATCAAAAACAACTCAGGCTTCAGACAGCCCGGCAGCGAATGTTAGCGGGTGAGATTGATGCAACCACCGCTGCGTACGAAGTTGGCTACGAGAGTGTCAGCCAGTTCAGCCGCGAGTACAGCCGCTTTTTCGGCCAGCCCCCGATGCGGGACGTCAAAGCTCTCCGACAGGACAAAGTCGGCGCAATCACCGCGCCTTAAACCACTGCGTGGATCATCGGTCACTCGCAAGTTGGTACGGGAATCCGCACAGGTAATGGAGCACTACCCGTGATATGTCCGTGTGTTCGTTCAGGGCTCGATTCCCATTTTGTCGTTCACGGCGTGTTGGGGTTCCACAATCACCACCGGCGGCATCAGGCACTGAGATACGAGACGCCAGCTTCTGCCTGGCAGCCCGGATCCTGTTCTATGAATCGAACTGTGTCCCGGTAGAAATCGAATCTGGACCAGCGCTCCTCTGCACGGTGGCACCGTTGCGCTGCATCTCCCTTCAGAACTTGCAACAGCCGCGTTCACCGTTGCACAGATCCGCCCGAACCGGCTCGCCGTCGGGTCCGAACCCGGTCTGTGTCGAGACGCACCAGTACACGGTGTTGTCATATGGGTCGTAGAACGTCAGCTCGTCCGGGTCCACTACGGCATTCATGTACATGCCTTTCGTACGAAGCTTGGCGCAGTGCACGCCCACGCTTATCTTCGGTGAAGTCAGTGTCAGCATATCGGCTCCTTTTTTCTCGAAGGTCAGGCCGTCTGGATACCGGCGGCGCGCAGAATAGCGCGTTTGACGGCGGTCTTGGCGACGTCGACTTTGTAAGCGTTCTGGCTGAGCGGACGCGCATTCCTGATCGCCGCTTCAGCCGCGGCCGCCGCGGTCTCTTCCGTTATGGTTTTTCCCACAAGCGCCTGCTCGGCCTCGGGCGACCTCCACGGGATCGGTGCCACGGCGCCCATCACCACTTTGGCAGATTGCACAGTGGAGCCATTGAACGAAATCAGCACGGTGGCGAAGGCGATCGGCCAGTCGTGCGATGCCTTGTAGCGCACTTCGTAGTGCCCGCTCTTCACGTTGCCGGGCGCAGGCAGAATCACGTGCGTCAACAGTTCGTCCGGCGCAAGCACGTTCTCCATTCGCAGGCTCTGTCTCGGTAGCGTAAAGTAGTCAGCTGCGGGCACCAGCCGCTCACCCTTTGGCCCTGCAAGGCGGAACGTTGCGCCATAAGCCAGCATCGGAACCGCCAGACTGGACGGGTGCACAATAAAGCTTGGTCCCCCGCCCAGGATCGCGTGAAACTGGTTCTCGCCGGCGGGCGAAAAGCATCTGTCCCCGCCCTTCTTGAAACAGACGAACTCCTCGTTACGGTAATACCAGCAACGGGGCCGCTGATTGAGGTTGCCGCCCACCGTAGCCTGATTCCGGATCTGCGGCGTGCCGACTTCGATAGCCGCGGCACCGATCGCCGGGTACATGCGCCGTATTTCCGCGTGCTCCGCGACATCCACCATCTTCATCGCCGCGCCGATCCGCAGGCCACCACCGGATGGCGTCACTGTGGATTCCAGGGCGGACTTCACATTAACGATCCGGTCCGGCTGCGTGACGTAATCCTTCATCCGCGCCAGAAGATCCTGGCCGCCGCCGAGGGGCATCGCTTGCTCAAGCTGCGGGGACAGCGCGGCTATCGCATCCTTCTCATTTGTGGGATTGACGTAGGCGAACGCTTTCACAGAACCTCCCGATTTTTCAACGACGCTCGATTTTTCAACGACGCCTGATTCCTCACCGGAATCACGCTCTCCCCTGCCGCATCGCACCCAGAACTTTTGCGGGCGTCAGCGGAAGGCTCCGCATTGTTACACCAGTCGCGTTCCGGACTGCGAGCGCAATCGCCGCCGCAGTGGATACAGTCGGCGGCTCTCCAAGCCCGATAACGCCTCGCTCCGGCTGATCCTTGATGCGCACGTCGATCCGCGGGATATCCGACATGCCGGCCAACAGATACCACTCCATATTTGGGTTGAGCATCTGCCCTGTATTGCGATCCAGGATTCGATCCTCGAACAGCGCAAAATTCAGCGACCCAATGACACCGCCGTAACACTGGCTTTCCGCTGTAAGCCGGCTCACGACTAGACCGCAGTCCTGAAGGACCAGAACCCGCGTCACCTTAACAATGCCGGTCTCGATGTCAACGGTAACCTCGGCGAACTGCGCGCCGCTGGTCGTAGTTGACGACATTCCGGCTCTCCAGTCACCCTCCGCCGTGATCGCCTGCGGGCCGATGTGCTTACAGGCGTCGGCCCACGTCATCCCCTTTGAGGGATCGTTCTCAACCTGAATTCGGCCGCCAGCGGCGACAAGCGATGCGGCATCGACGCCAAGTGCGGGCGCAACCTTCTCCTTCAGCGCATCGAGCGCCTTAACCGCAGCCACCCGGATGCCCGGGCTGATGCTTGCCGCTGTCGTGCTGCCTCCTGAGAGGGCGCTCACACCAAAAGCCGTGTCGCCAATCTCAGGCCTGACCTGCGCCGGGCGCAGTCCCAGCGCATCGGCTGTGATGACAGCTACCAGGGTGCGGGTGCCGGTACCAAGATCCTGCGTGCCCAGGCGCATGATCACGACGCCATCCGACGTGATTTCACAATGTGCCGGCGAGGGTCCCCGCCCGCCGCCGCCCCACGTATTAACTGAGACGCCCATGCCGGTTTTGATCGGGCCGGGAGTCTTGTCTCCAGTCGCATGCCGCTTGTTCCAGCCGAATTCCGCGGCACCCTCCTGCAGATATGCTCGCCACATTGCATTCGGCGCCTGTGGGGGCAAGTTCTTGATCCGAAACTCGACCGGATCCATGTTGATCTGGTCCGCCAGCTCATCCATGATGATCTCGGTGTTGAATGAGCCCTGCGGATGTCCCGGTGCTCGCATAGGCCGCTGCTGACCGGTATTGGTGAAGACGTTCTTGTGGGATCGGCTGCGATTCGCCACCTGATATAGGTACGGTAACGGGAAATCGGCGGTGGCGCCTGCGCCCCCCGTGCCCCACGACTGGGCATCGAAGGCGGTGATGATCCCGTCGGCCGAAACCCCGGCCTTGATTTTCGACGCAGCCGACGGTCGATTGCCGGTCGCCAGATGTTCTTCCTTACGGTCGAGCATCAGCTTGACCGGAGCATTTGCCGCCTTAGCGAGTTTGGCGCACATCAGGCCCTCGGCACCGACACTTAGCGCCTTGCTGCCGAAGCCGCCGCCCATATATTGGCAGAGGACGCGCACGTTGGCCTGGGGAATGCCGAGCGCGCTGGCGAAGTTCTCCCGCGCCCCGCTGATCCCCTGGGTTGAGATCCAAGCCGTCAGCCTGTCGCCCGCCCATTCGCAAACGGTCCCATGCGACTCCATGCATGTGTGGGTGATCACCTGCGTCGAATAGGTCCCTTCAACTACTTTCGCCGCTGCCGCAAAGCCGGCCGTCAGATCCCCCGCTTGTGCGGGCCGGCCATCGCGGACGTTTCCGCCCGTGAACACAGGAGGAGCCGTACCGTCGAGTGCTTTATTGACGATAGTCAAGTGAGGCAGGACCTCATACTCGATCTTGACCGACCGCGCCGCATCGATCGCGTGTTCTTCCGTATCGGCGGCCACCGCCGCGATTTCATCCCCCTGGAACATCACGCGATTGTTGGGCGCACTGGAAAAGTCGCGCACCATAAGGACTGACTTCACGCCCGGCATCCGTGTAGCCGACGACAGATCGACCGAAACAACGCGCGCGTGCGGATGCGGCGAGCGGATCATGCGGGCGTACAGCATACCGGGGCGGTTGATGTCGAAAGTGTATTTCGCACGGCCGGTGACCTTGTCGGGCCCATCCACGCGATTGACGCGTGTCCCCAGAACAGACGATTTGGCTGGCCAGTCGAACTCGGAATTAGCCACGTTGAACCCCTTTCACACTCGAAACGGCTTCGAAGATCCGCGAGAACGTGCCGCACCGGCAGATGTTGCCATCGAGGCCTTTCTTGATTTGCTCGGGCGTAGGGTTAGGATTCTTCTCGAGCAAAGCCACGCTCGCCATGATGAAGCCCGGGGTGCAGAACCCACACATCAGGGCGTCCTTATCGCAGAACGCCTGCTGCACGGGATGCAACTGGTCGCCGTTGGCGAGACCATCCACATTGCGAATCTGCTTCCCTTGTACCTCAATTGCCAGCGTAGAACAGGAGTAGACTGGCCGCCCATCCACGATCATCGTGCACGCGCCGCAGGCGCCCCGGTCGCATCCACGCTTATTACCCGTGAGATTCGCACGCATGCGCAGGGCATCCAGCAGCGTGACACGCGGCTCGATCATGAGGTCGATCTGCCGCCCATTTACGTTCAGGCGCACGGGCACATCGCCGGGTCCCACCGACGCAGGCGTGCTTTGAGCGGCTAATTCGGCAGGAGAAGCGATGGTCTCAGCAAGACCTACAAATCCTGTCGTTCTAAAAAAATTGCGACGGTCTAACCTTAAGCCGTCCGGCGCGTCGTCCTTCTTAGCCATTCAACCTTCCCTCTGCTGCCGGTGATGTTGAACTCCGGGCTGGTGCCTACAGAGCTCGTTGCCAGCGCAACCATGCTGTTCACTGTTGCAAGCTTTCCTATTATTTCGCATTTCCGGCGGCAGTAGCGGGAAACTTTTGGCGAACCGATATTTCCGGGCACAAAGAGAACTTCACGTACCAAACTCAGATGCGTTACTGTCACTTTATCTAAAAAATGAGGTGATCTGTCCGGGCAGTATTGGCAAGACCGTTGCAGCTTTGTATGCTGGTTTGATCACGCTTAAAATGCGGTGCGAAGAATGCTCCCGCCTCGTCAAGGAACACAGATTCCCAGGAGCGTGATTACTTGTCGATGATTCAGGTGATGAATCGGCGCGGGGAGCGTGCCGGGTAAGCGTCTCCGTGCGGCTCCCGAAACTTCCAGGAGACACAGAGGCCGCCCGCTTGGAATTCATAATGCACCAGGGCATTCATTCACCTACCGGAATGAGTTGGTTCTCGCGCCAGAACCTGGCAAAGACGCTCCTCACAGGCGAAGGTTATACCGTTCCCCGGGGAGCAGTGCCGCCAGAATCATAGCGTTCCGGATCTCGCCTGTATTGCTGAACTGTGTGCCAGTTCGAGTGCATCACCGCCGCGCGACACCGTTGCGGGGCACTCCGGCCAGTAGAGTTGTACAAGTTTGAGCCAGCTCCGGATACGCTCCCGAAACTTCCGTTCCCGAGTGTATTCCTGCACCCCTAATTGGGCGGCCAGCCCAAATGGGCCGAACAAGGGAATCCGCTCTGCGGCTTTCGCCTGATAGCAGCGCCATGTCAGCCACGTGTACAGATCGAGACAACCGGGATTGTTCGCCAGCACCCGGACCACGTCAGCATCGACCGGGATGGGGTGGCTTTTCATCTCCTCCTAGAAAGGATCAGACAGAGTGACCAGATTCTCACGCCGTACACTCCCTCCGGTGCCCTCATTTCTGAACCAAAGCCGAACATTATCCAAATCAAAAAGTGCACTCTGCTGCAGTTCCAGACTTCCGTGCCGCGTCGATCCTCCCTGGTTCCGAAGAAAATCGTACTGCCGAAGATACGCTTAAACGTGTCTGCCAGTCTGCGGTAATATTCACCGTTGGTTGGAAGCCGCCACTCGTTCAGGATCTGAGCGGCGCTCTCAAAATCGACGACGGGACTCTGCCTTCGCACCGCCTGAGTTGCCAGCCAGAGCAGCACCAGTCGGTCCTGCCCAAACGGCACGCCGAATTCCGGGTGTCCGACTATCTCCAGAAAGAAGCGTCCGTTCCGCCGGGTGTAGGTCAGAGTTCCTGCCGGAAGCCGACGAATCGGCAGACCGCACAGGATGAACGGACGGGCACCGAACGAGAGTTCCTGAGTTCCAGACTCGCGACTCTCCCGAATTGGTATAACTGCTTCCACCCGGAGTTCGGTCAGCGGTGACACGACCGGCTCGAAGAGGCTATCCTGAAACAACTCACGAGCGATGGTGCCCGCATGTTTCAGCATGGTCCCCAAACTCCAGCCAAAACAGACCGTTGAAACGAACTTGTGTTCAGAATTGTGTTCAATAAGCGCCGAACAGGCCGAAGAAACCGCATGTGGCCGAAGAAGAGGGTCTTCTAGTGGTTCCCGACACCGTAACGCCGGAAAACAAGTTCGCGATGCGCGGTTATCAATGCGATACCGACGGCAAGAACAATTACACGGGCAACAACTACGAGGAGAAAGGACGCTTATTCCTCGCTGTCCGTGGACAGGTTACCCATCTTACGGGAACCCGGACGCCAATCGTGTTATCTACTCTTGGGGAGAACAACGAGCTGGCGAAATTGATCTCGAGTGACTGGAATTCGGTTCACCTGATCGTTCGCGGCAATGTTCTCGTACACAGCATCAATGGACGTCTGATGAGTATCACGATTGATGATGACGCCGCGAACCGCACTCTCAAGGGGCTGATCGGCTTTCAGGTGCACGTAGGCCCGCCAATGAAAGTCGAATATCGAGGCTGGCGGATCAAGAATCTTTAACTCGCGGGGCGGCCGGGATGAAGGGCCGGAAGATGTCTGGGCTGAACTGTGAGGCCGCCTGCTGTCGCGAGGATCAAGGAAGTGTCAGCACTGGCCGGCATTTCGGCCGGCGCGTTTTCGAACGTGATCAGTGGATGCGTTTGCGTGCGGTCGGCACTGAAATCAAGACTTGAGGGGGCGGTTCGCCAGGTTAACTATCAACAGAGTTGCGTCGCGCGCATATTCCAATTCAGACTGGGAGAGAAGACGGGATCAGGTCACCAAGGCTATTGTCGCTGGGGCGTTCCGCAGTGGCGAACAGCCGTTGCGCCGGCCCTTTGCATCGGAATACCGTCGATGAGTCGGATTGGCTCCACGGATCAGGACGACATCAACTTGACTGGAAACCCCTATCCGTTGAAGTGACTTGCCGGTTCCGGGTGGGTTGTCGGCAAACCCGAAGGAAGCTCGGATTGCCGTTTCCGTCGACAGGTGGGCCGGGGCTGCTCTCTCCGAATGGCGCGTAACCCGCTCACGATCGCGGCTATAGCGATCAATACGTGCACTTCGGCAGGTAGGCGTTCTCGTCCAACTGGATCACCTCCGGCTTGCCGACCACCCGCACGAGCGCTCTGACCCTTTACGCCAGTTGAGATCGGACGTAGCCTGTTGTCGACAGCGGCAACGCGCGCCATAGCGATTCGCATCCGGCGCGCGTGAGCACCCCGAATCGTCTTGCGGCGCGAGGGCTCGCCAATCTGAACTTGACTCGCGTAATCTCATCGTCGTAAGCTAAGAATTCTTGGTATGGGACGCAAGGCGCAAAAGAACGATTCGCTGCCCGGTTCACTGGACATGTTAATTCTGCGGACGCTGTCGCTGCGCGACCTCCACGGATACGGCATAGTCCAGTTCATTCAACAATCGTCCGACAATGAGCTCCTCGTCGAGGAGGGCTCGCTGTACCCCGCTCTCCAGCGGCTGGAGCTAAACGGCTGGATCGACGGTGTCTGGGGCGTGACGTCGAATAATCGGCGGGCGAGGATCTACAAGATCACGGCCGCTGGCCGCAAACAGCTGGCCGTTGAAACCGGGAAATACGCCAAACTCACACTGGCGATCGCGCGCGTGATGGGAGCGGAGTGACGGGCATGTTGATACGACGGCTGAGGTATTGGATGGAAAGCGCCAGGCGCAACGAGGCGCTGCGCGAGAAAATGGAACTCCACCTTGCGGAAAAAGCCGCGGAACTGCAGGTAGACGGTATGACGGCGGAGCGCGCTCGGGCTGAAGCTCGCCGGCGATTTGGGAACGCCGGACTGAAGCACGAAGAGTCAAGGGAGATCTGGATGACACGGTATTTGTCGGAACTTGGCCAGGATGTCCGCTATGGCTCTCGCACCATGATGGACAACAAGGCATTCAGCGCCCTGGCGGTCCTGTTGCTGGCGCTCGGCATCGGGGCCAATACGGCGATCTACAGCTTCATGGAGTCGATTCTGCTGCGCTCGCTGCCGGTGGCCGATCCCGAGTCGCTGGTGGTCCTGAACTGGCATAGCCGGCCGCCCCAGGAAGGCAGCAAGGAATGGGTCATACACGGGTTACAAGGCCTGTTCTGGCCGGGCGACAAAGGCGCCCTGGTCAGCGGGATCTTCCCATACGCCGCGTTGGAGACGCTTCGCGAGGAGAATCCCGTCTTTTCCACGCTCTTTGGATACTTCAACGGACACAACCGTAACCTGGCCGTCCGCGGGCAGGCGACGAGCGCCAGCGCGGAGTACGTCACCGGCGACTATTTTCGCGGCCTCGAAGTGTCGCCGGCCGTGGGACGTCTGATTAACTCCGAAGACGACCGTGCAGGCGCAGCGGCGGTCGCCGTCATCAGTTTTGCGACAAGCCAAAATCGCTTTGGAGGACCGCCGAATGCGATTGGACACTCGATTCTCGTCGATGACATTCCCTTCACGGTGATCGGCGTCACGCAGCCGGAATTCTTCGGAGTCGACCCCGCGATGGCGCCGGACCTCTACCTTCCGTTGCACACGAATATGCTCGTGGACGGTCCCGGAGCGGCTCGTATGTATGGCGACGGAAACTTCTACTGGATCGAAATGATGGGCCGCCTGCGTCCCGGCGTCAGCATGGCCCAGGCGCAGGCAGCGCTGGCTCCTCGTTTCCATCAATGGGTTGCCACCACGGCCAAGACCGACGGTGAGCGCGCCAAACTGCCCGCGCTGATTCTGAATCCCGGCGCCGAAGGTCTGGGCAGCCTGCGCCGCCAGTATTCGAAGCCTCTGTACGTACTCCTGGCGATGGTGGGCTTGATCCTGGCGATCACGTGCGCGAACATCGCCAATCTGCTGCTGGCAAGGGCCGCCGCGCGACGCCGCGAAATGGCTGTCCGGCTCAGCCTGGGAGCGGGACGATTCCGCGTCGTGCGGCAGTTACTTACCGAGAGTGTGATGCTGGCGTCGCTCGGCGGAGCGTTCGGGGTTTTGTTTGCGATCTGGGGCGTGCGATCGCTGAGGTTGCTGCTCTCCAACGGGCAGGAAAACTTTACGCTGCACGCGGAATTGAACTGGCACGTGCTGGGCGTGACGGCGGCGCTCTCCGTGGTTTGCGGCCTGTTATTTGGCCTCGCTCCGGCGATTCAGTCGACGCGTCCGGACGTGATGCCCGCGCTGAAGAATGGCCGCGGGGGCGGACCGCGCCGCCGCGCGCAGCACGTTCTGGTTGTCGCCCAAATCGCGGTCTCTTTTCTCCTCCTGGTCGCCGCGGGTCTGTTTGTCCGGACACTCAACAAGCTCCACTCCGTCCAACTGGGATACGCCCGCGAGAACATCCTTCTGTTCACGTTGAATGCGCGCCAGGCCGGGCATCGCGACCCGGAGATGGCCACTTTTTACGCGAACCTGCGCAAGCGCTTCGAATCGATCCCCGGAGTGAGCAGCGCGACGCTTTCGCAATCCTCGATCATCAGCGCCGGCAGTGCCGGAGGGGCATACAGGGGGGCAATGAAGATCGGCGCGGTTACCATCGCCGGCGCAGGAGTCATGGCCGCCGGACCGCGTTTCCTCACGACGATGCAGATTCCGATCCTGGCCGGGCGTGAGATTGACGAACGCGACCGACCGGGCTCCCCGCCGGTTGCAGTGATCAGCGAGCGGCTGGCGCGGACTTACTTCGGGAACGAGAATCCG
>JAUZEU010000535.1 GCA_030838885.1 Bryobacterales bacterium
GCGGGCTGGTCTAGGGCATTGATAGTCCATTCGGCCATGGCGATGTCCGCAGGCGTGCCACTAATCGATATTGATGAGGCCCCGGGGTCAACGGACAGGGTTCGAATCAGGGCTACAGTGCGAAGAACTGTGGCAATTTCCTGAAAATCCGTCGCGGAAGGTGTGTTGGCCAGGTGGAATGTGTGCTCCACGTTTGGTCCGGCTGGCTTCTGGCCGAACAATGCGGGTTGCGGAAGCAGGCATACGAACAGCAGAGGAACGGTGGTCTTGAACGCCGGAAGGCGCATGTTGTTGCTCCTGTATCCCAGACGCGGGGTGCGAGAGAAGCGTGGAGCGTTTTGTTCGGGAGCAGAGGGGGAGTTTGGGTTTGCGGGGTGGAAGGCCAATATGCGGTTGTCAAAGAGCGGTGGATCCGTTGGTAAATTTGCCTGCACGGGCCAGACGCGGCCAGTGTCCGCGTGTCCTCAGCGTGCCTTAGGCGGCGCGTTTTGCTTTGTGAAGCCGTAGTTCGCGGCGGGCTAAGCGGATGATTTGATCGGTTGAAAAAGCAAAGCCATTTCGACCACTGGTTGTATCTCCCGTTGCACTTTGACCTGGATCAGTTGCGCATTCATAGGGGATGCCCTCGCTGATGGCGAGCCTGGCCAGAAGGATTTCTTCGTAGAGCGCTTTGGCGTGGGCGGCCTTGCGTTCGGTCTGGAGTTCCCTGAGTTGTTTCTCGTTTTTCTCGATGTTTCTCCGGATTCTCGTTTCGTAGACGGCGAGCAGCTGGATATTTCTGCCATCGGCTAACCAGACGCGGGCCTGGCAGGCGGCTGCGTGGCCTTCGGCGCTGTCTACGTCTGTGGCGTCACCGATCGGGCCGGACATGCCGATGGCGAAGATGTTGTTTTCGAGGGCACGGGCGCGGTTTAGCCGCCACGTATCTTCGGCTATCGACATGGCGAGGAGTTTTTCGCGATAGGTTTCGGGGTTGAAGTCCGCCATGAGGTTGGTGCAATGTTCGTCGAAGGCACGTTTGTCTTCGTGTGAGAAGGCGTGAAACTGCCCTGTGAGCCCGTGGCGGGTGGCGTTGATGCGGCAACGTTTTTTGCCTTCTTCGGTTTTGGGGCCGGTGCTCTTTTGAGCATTCTGCCGGTTGGCTTCGAGTTGCGCTTCTGAAATCTGTGATAGTGGAGTGGCTGGCGACATTTGTGCGTGTCCTTTCAGCCGATGATTAGCATGTGTTGTGGGCGGGAACGGATGGTCCTGGCGCGTATGTGGTTGATTTTTCGGGTGAAGATAAATTTTCGTCGCGCGTGACGCGCAGATGAAAGCCGGATGAACGCAGGTAAACGCTGATAAGGCCAGACTATGAGGTTGCGGCTTCACGGGCGGCGGTATCGACGACGATATCGGGGCGGGTGCTGTTGACGATTGCTTTTAGTTCGGCCTGCTCCTGGGTAGCGACGGCGAACTTGTCGAGCGTCACCTGGAAATCGTCGAGGAAGCCATCCCATTCCTTGCCGTTGATTTCCGTGACCAGATACTTGAAGCCCGGAGGTGCGACGCGATGCTGTGCTTCGTTCACAAGGGGGTTGGCGTTCAGTCTGGGGTCGGTCATGACTCGGTCGATAAAGTCGTCAACCACCAGTTGCGATGCTGTAGACGCCACCAAGTCTGTCGTATAAACAGGGATTTTCGGCTGACATAATTTGAACTCCTTTTGATGAATGCTATCCCCAAACGGAGATGTATGACCGCCTGAAGCGTACCTTTCCAGCCTTCTATCTGATCAGTAATAAGCGAGGGAACGATGGAGGCGCGCAACTATCTGGTCGAGTTGCGTTGCCGAGTCGCGCTCGATCAGCCTTTTCAACGTCCAGTTCCCCTGTGGGTCTCTGGCCTCGACCCGCTCGGAGGTGCCGGACTTGCCCTGAGGTTCATGTTCGAAAAGGATCTGACCCATCTGGTTACCGGCGTCGTCTTCGGTCGTTTCTAACTGCAAAAGGATTTGAGCGTCAGCACCGTACATCGTTATGATGGCGCGCTTCTCACTCGGATACAGAATCTGAACCCGCATCATGACCTGCACCTGCTCTGCAGCGGGTATTTGCCTATGCAGAGCATTCGGCCCGCTTCCTGCCGCGTACAGGTGATTCCCCTTCATGCTGACGCGGCCCTCGATCGGGCGGCCGAGGTCATCGTAAGTGAAATTCATTATGGTGGCGATGCCGCCTGAGTTGGTGGTGTTCAGTTCGATGACGCGTTGGTGTGCGTCAAAGTGACGGACGGTGCGAGAGAGTTCCTTGCCGGCTGCGGAGTCGAGTTCCTGTTCCGATTGGTCGGGCTGGCGTTGATATTGGCGGGTGAGGGTAATGTTGCCGTCCGGATTACGTTCTGTGACGAGGGAGCGGTGACCTTCGGAATCGTATTCGAACGATTTGTTCAGAACCAGCTTTCCTTCGGAGTAGTGCTTGTGAGAGGAAATCTGGCCGTCTTCGCGATAGACGGTTTCGTCTTCGGGCAGGAATACAGGCCTATCGCCCAGCTTTTCACGCTGCACTGTGACCAGTTTCGGCTTGCCGTGAAGTTTTTCCTCGGCGAAGCCGGATGCACCTTCGAACATGGGCTGTGCGCGGATTGCGGAAACGGCCATGGCGATCAGGAGAATCGACCGGTAAAGCATGACGGAATTTTACTCTGATTTTTGGTGATTTATATGAACTGTTTGGTACAGGTCAGGAATCACTGCAGGAATTAGTTGAAACACGGGTGAAACCGGGCGTCAGCACGGGTTCGTCACCGGGAAGACGCGGCCGGGGGTCCGCGTGTCCAAAAGCTTCTTACGACCAGGCTGGTCAGGCGAAGGGGATGTTTATGGCGGCGGCGTTTTTCTGAATGTACGCGCGGCCCTCGTCATATTCGGCGGGGGTCTTGAGGTGCTCCAGCATGAGCGGGGCGTCGGTTGGAAGAGCGGCCACGTTGCGGAGGTAGGCTTTGTAATCGAGCACGCCGCGCCCGGGGACTACTTCGGCGAAGTGGACGTTGTATTCAGGCATCCAGGCGAGGTCCTTGGCATGGCAGGAGGCGATCCAGCGGCCCAGCTTGCGGAAGAGTTCGTCGATGAGGGCGGCGTTGTTATAGAAGCGCTCCGGGGAGTTGACGGCGTTGCAGACGTCCATATGGACACCGAAGGCTTTGCGGTCGACGGCTTTGATGAGTTGCAGGTAGGAGTCGGGGCCGTTGGGGATGCTCCAGGGCATCATTTCGATGGTGAAGAGGGTGCGTTTGGGATTGACGGCGTCGATGATGTGACGGCAATTTTCAACGGTGGCGTCGAGGAATTCTTTCGAGAGATTTTTCGGGTGGGCACCGTACCAGTAGTCGGGGTTGAAGGAGCCTGCGATGTCGACACAGTTGCGAGCGCCAACGGCCTCGGCTACGGCAAGGCGTTCGGTCACGTAGTCGAGATTGGTGCGGCGTTTCGCGGAATCAGGGTCGAGCATATTGACCCACGCACCGACTTCGGCAATGACAACGTTTTCGGCTGCGAAGGCTTTGACGATGGCGCGGGTGCGATCCGAGTCGGCGGCTTTCGCTGCGGGGCAGTAAGCGGCGCTGTAGCCGAGGCGGCGGTGTTCGCGGGCGAGTTCGGCGGGGTCATCGGATTTGAGGAAGATGGGGCCGCCGAGGCGGACGGGCCGTTTGGATTGGGCCCGGGCGACGGAAGCGGCTAAAACTGTGGCGGAGAAGGTACGGCGTGTCATTTGAGGAAGGCTGCTATTTTTGCGATTTCGTCTTCGTTGAGGCGGAAGTCCGCAGCGGCGATAACGCCATCCACCTGTTTCGGGGAGCGCATGCCGACGATGGCCGCAGTGACTTCGGGGCGGCGAAGAACCCAGGCGATGGCTACTTCGCCGGGAGTGCGTCCGTGGGCTGCGCCTATTTCGCGGAGGAGTTCGACGAGGTTCAGATTGCGGGTGAGGAGGGGTTCCTGGAAGTTGGGAGTGCGCTTGCGGAAATCATCGTCGGGCATGTTGGCGATGCGCTCGCGGGTCATGGCCCCGGTGAGCATGCCGGACTTCATGGGGGAGTAGACGATGGTGCCGATGTTGTGTTTGGCGCAGAAGGGGAGGATATCGGTCTCAATGTCGGACTGGATCATCGAGTAGGGCGGCTGGAGAGAGGTGATGGGGGCGATGGCCTGGGCGCGGGCGAGCTGCTGCGCATTGAAGTTGGAGACACCGATCCAGCGGACTTTGCCTTGCTTTTGCAGTTCGGCCATGGTGGCCCAGCCTTCTTCGACGTCTTCGTCGGGTTCGGGCCAGTGGATTTGGTAGAGGTCAATGGTGTCAACCTGGAGGCGGCGGAGGCTGGCTTCGCATTCGGCGAGAATGGAGTCGCGTTTGAGGCTTTTGCCAATCTGGCGGTCTGCACCCCAGACACGTTCGCATTTCGTGAAGACGTAGGGGCGGTTGGAGCGGCCTTTGAGGGCTCGGGCGACAACTTCTTCAGAATGGCCGAGGCCGTAGACGGCGGCGGTGTCGATCCAGTTGATGCCGCGGTCGAGGGCGGCGTGGATTGCGCCGATGGATTCGTCGTCATCCTGGGGGCCCCAGGCGAAGGCCCATCCGCCGCCACCCATGGCCCAGGCACCGATACCGAGGGGAGTGATATGTAAGTCGCTGTTTCCGAGTTGCCGGGTTTGCATGAGATTAAGTTATCGTATGGACGCTTGAGGCCGGGGTGGAGGGAGATGATCTGCTGGTTAACGCAGCGCACCGTCCTGCGTAAAGCGGTGAATTATGCAGTAAATCAGCAGCGGCTGGTCACAGCCCCAGACGCGGCCGGGGGTGAAGGTGTAGAGAAATCGCAGCCGTTCATTTCAGAGAGTGGCAGACGAACTCAGCGCACGGAGAGTGATCCGGAATAAAGGGAGCATGCCGTAATCTGTTGAAAAACACGTGCAGCTGTGTGCGTCAGAAGCGATTCGTTACCGGGAGGACGCGGTCGGGGTCCGCGTGTTTGAATGTA
>JAUZEU010000536.1 GCA_030838885.1 Bryobacterales bacterium
GGTAGGGGTCGAACGTCGCGCCCAAAAACACCAGGCCTCCCGCGGTCACCATGGGTCCGCCGAGCGAGGGGGAACCCATCTCGGGATCCTCACCTTTCCACGGGATGTAACCCGTGGGCACCTCCCACTTACGTTTTCCGGTGTTTGCGTCGATGGCGGCCATCATACCGTAAGGCGGAGCCGTGCAGGGAGAGCCTTTCGGCGTCAGGAGGAAGTTCCTCTGCATGCCATACGGTGCGCCGAGCTGCGTGGCAGTCTCCCAATCAGGGTGGTCCTTTCTGGCCTGATCCAAGCTTGCGCGCGGGACGAGGCGAGCCACAGCTGCGAGCCTGTTGTACGGGACGAACAGTGTCGCGCTCTTGCTGTCAAAAGCCACTCCGCCCCAAGCCATTCCACCAATGTTGCCGGGGAACAGCAATGACCCCTGCAGGCTGGGTGGCGTGAACATGCCGTC
Organism: Bryobacterales bacterium; assembly: GCA_030838885.1. Classification (GTDB taxonomy): domain Bacteria; phylum Acidobacteriota; class Terriglobia; order Bryobacterales; family Bryobacteraceae; genus BOG-234. Next base: position 455 of record JAUZEU010000536.1, read on the forward strand.
ATAACGAAGCTTCGAGAGTTCTGCCGCACACCAGGTTTTCTCTTCGTCGGTCGGGCCCCACGCCTCCGCGCGAACAGGTCCCAGATGGGCGGGCAATAGCGGAAACGGTTGGGTGGGCGACGCCATTTCACCAGGAACATCGCTCTTTGGCACCGCGCGTTCTTCGATGCCGAAGAGGGGTCTGCCAGTAAGGCGGTCCAGGAGAAACAGGTTGCCCGTCTTCGATCCAACCGCGACGGCAGGCTTACCTTTCACCGTGATCAGCGCAGGCTGCGATGCGACATCATAGTCCCAAAGGTCGTGATGAACGGTCTGGAAAGACCAGACGATCTTTCCTGTCCTTGCCTGCAGCGCGACCACGGAATTCGCGTACGGATTATTTCCTTTGCGCTCACCGCCAAAATAATCGGGACTGGGGCTGCCTGTGGGGACAAAGACGAGACCGTGTTCGGGATCAGGCGTTATAGCGGACCAGGCGTTGCCCGCGCCGGTCTTCGTACCGGCCAGCGGATCGAAGGTCCAAAGCAGTTTGCCGGTACGAACATCGAAGCCGCGCACTTCGCCGCTGGGCATATCGGTGCGCCCGTTATCGGCTATGGCGGAGCCGACTACGATCACATCGCCGATGACTGCAGGCGCGGACGTTTCCTCGTATTCGGACTTATCCTGAACGGGCAGACGAAGGCCCTGCTTCAGATCGTAATGGCCCTCATCGGCAAAGCCTGGAATGGGACGGCCGGTGATTGCGTCCAGAGCAAAAAGCCGGGCATCAATTGTTCCGATGAAGATGCGGCGCCTGCCTGCGGGGTCGACCCATGTGGCCACCCCGCGATTGGCAAAGTCGCCCCAGCCTGCCCGCTGATCGATCTGCGGATCAAAGGCCCACTTTTGTTTACCGGTTTCCGGCTCGAGGGCGATCACCCGGCCAAAGGCAGTGGTAATAAAAAGCGTGTTGTCCGCAAACAGAGGTGTGGTTTCAAACGCAGACTGCTTGCCCCGCAGCCCACCCTTCGCACCCAGATACATGTCACCCGTGTGAAAAGTCCAGGCGACCGCAAGTTTATCCACGTTGGCGCGGTTGATCGCTGCAAGTGGAGAGTATTTTGCCCCATCGTTTACCTGAGCGCCGGCGAGCGGAACCAGACCGACCAAAAGGGAAGCAAAGTATCGTGGCGACATGGTGTTTGCGACAATTTGAACGTGATTCAGTATCGCAGGCTCGCGGCCATTTTGCTGGGTGTATGGCTGGGCGCCGGAATCTTCACCGATCTGGCCGTCACTCAGAATTTTCAGACTGTGGACCGTTTTCTGGCGGCTCCGGGGAGCATAGGAACATCAGTGGAGTTGAACCGGACGGGCCGCGAACATGCGCGGCTGATTCTGCGCCGCAACGCGGGCGAAGAGAATAACTTCATCTTTGAGAACTGGGAGCGTGCCGAGATGATTCTCGGCGCCGCTTTGTTCGCCATGCTGTTCTTCGGCGGGCGTCCACAGAAGCTCATGCTGGCAGCAGCTGTATCGATGTGGCTGATTGTTGCTGCGCAGCATTTCTTCCTTTCGCCTGAAGTGACGGACATGGGACGGAAGCTTGCCGATCTGCCGGACAATGCAGCGCTGACGAAGCGGTTCTGGACGTTTCACGGCATCTACTCCGGATCGGAAATTCTGAAGCTGCTGGTGGGTTTCGCGCTTGCAGTGCGGCTCTCCATCCGGCGCAAATCCGATCCCGATCATTTCGCCAAACAGTTTGAAACGCAGCGGTCCGGCGCGAGACTCAGTTCCGCCGAACCTGGTGTTCCACGTGGATAACCGCCGCATGTGCCCGCATTGCCGGGCCTTCATCACTACGTCAGACCGCGTTTGCCCGTACTGCCATGAACCTGTCGGGCCCTCGTACGTGGAGCGGCAGCCCGATAAGAAAATCGGCGGCCTGATTCCGCAAAGCCATTTCACCACCGTGCTGATTCTGCTGATCAATGCAGGTCTCTATATCGCGACAGCGTGGCTATCCAGCAGCGTCGGCGAGAACACGGCGCTGTGGGCTTTTGGTGGTAAGTTTGGCCCGAGCATCTGGCAGCAGCACGAATGGTGGCGATTGGTCACTGCCGGATTTCTGCACGGTGGCGTGACTCACATTCTGATGAACAGCTGGGCTCTTTTCCAGTTGGGCGCGCAGGTGGAAGAGCTGTTCGGAACATCGCGTTATCTGGCGATTTACTTCTTCAGCACGGTGGGGGGGTTCTATTTGAGCGCACGGATGAATTCCGGGTTATCGATAGGATCGTCGGCCGGCATCGCGGGACTCATCGGCGCGATGGTGGCTTTTGGCGTAATGAACCGCTCCACCGTGGGCCGCGCGATTCGGAATTTCTATCTGCAGGCGGTGGTCTTCATGCTGGCAATCGGGTTTCTGACCGGTTTCCAAATCGACAATTGGGCGCACATTGGCGGGCTGACAGCCGGATTCGTGGTGGCGTACGTAGCCGGAACCCCGATCCATTCCACGCGCACAAAAGAAGGTGTCTGGAGAGCGGTCGCCGCAATCTGCGTGCTCGTTACGGCTTTCTGCTTCATCATGGTTTACACGCATTTCCCCGCGCCGGATCAGCTAAGATAATAGCCACGCATGCGCTATCTCGCTCTCGCTCTCACCCTTTGTTTTGCAATTGCACCTATGGAAGCCGCGACACGCCATTCCTCGACTCTCCATCAGGTTAAGTCGAAGAAGCGCCGGGCAGCTAAGGCACCCAGAAGTAAGAGGACGGTGAAACACGCCGTCCATAAGGCGAATTAGAGGAGCCATTCCGTCAGATCCGATTGAGACATGCGGTTGAACAGCCTCGAACAGGATCAGCTGGACTTGTTTCCTCTGACGGGTGGCCGAAGCCGCCCTGAACGGGATGCCGACGCTGCCCTGCCATTGCGAAAGTTCACTTTCATTGACCTGTTCGCAGGAATTGGCGGGTTTCGGATCGGACTGCAAAAAGTCGGCGGAGAGTGTGTCTTTTCCAGTGAGTGGGATCGGTATTCGCGCCAGACGTATGAGGCCTGGTTTGGCGAAGCTCCCTTCGGCGATATTCGCGAGGTGAAACCCTCTGAGGTGCCCGACCACGACATTCTGGCCGGAGGCTTTCCATGCCAGCCGTTTTCGCTGGCCGGAGTCTCGAAGAAGAACAGTCTGGGCCGCGCTCATGGATTTCTGTGTGAGACCCAGGGGACGCTTTTTTTCGAGGTGGCGAAGATCATTGCAGAGAAGCGGCCTGCAGCCGTCTTTCTCGAAAACGTGAAGAACCTGCGCTCGCATGATCGGGGGCGCACGTGGCAGGTGATTGAGCGAACGCTGACTGAACTCGGTTATTGGGTGTTCTCGGGCGTGATCGATGCGGCTGGCTGGGTACCGCAGCATCGCGAGCGTGTTTACATCGTTTGCTTCGACCAGTCCCGATTCCCGGAACGCCCGGATTTCTGGTTCCCTTCACCCCCGAAGGGCGAGTCGCGTTTTGCCAGCATTCTCGATCCCGATACTCCGGCCAAATACACGCTTTCGGCTGGGTTGTGGCAGTACCTGCAGGACTATGCGGCGAAACACCGCGCCAAGGGGAACGGGTTTGGGTTCGGAATTGCAAATCCGGACGGAGTGGCGAGGACCCTGAGTGCCCGGTATCACAAGGATGGTTCGGAGATCCTGATCGGGCAGGGCGAGGGAAGGGCGCCGCGCCGGCTTTCACCGCGGGAGTGTGCGCGCCTGATGGGATTCGACAAATGGTGTGAAGAGAAGATTGTCGTATCCGACACGCAGGCTTACCGGCAGTTCGGCAATGCTGTAGTGCCCAAGGTGATTGAGGCCGTGGGACGCGAGATTATCAGTGTTTTATGACCGACGTGCATTCGCCCGAGCAGCGCAGCTTCAACATGTCGCAGATCCGCGGGCGCGACACGAAGCCCGAGATGTTAGTGAGGCGCAGTCTTCATGCGGCGGGATTGCGATACAGGCTTCATGGCAAAGGGTTGCCGGGTAAGCCGGATGTAGTCTTCGCGGGCGCGCGGGCAGTGGTGTTTGTGCACGGGTGTTTTTGGCATATGCACCGCTGCAAGTACGGGAAGCCTGCGCCTGTAACTAATAAAGACTTCTGGGCGGAGAAGCGGCGCGGGAATGCCGGGCGGGATGTGCGTAACCGGGCGCAGTTGAAGGCGGACGGCTGGAAGGTTTTCGAGGTTTGGGAATGCCAGACGCGGGACGCTGAGGAGTTACAGGCAAAGCTGGCTCCGGTGATTGCATTCGTGCAAGGCTCCGGCAAACGCCTCAGAGTACCTGCGAAGGCCGAAGAGCCGGAAGCAAGCGTTCCATTTACAAAGACGGGAAGACCTTCTTGATTGGGGGGCAACCGGCGGCGATCACAGCGGGCTCCCCGCGTTCGGGTAATAGCAGATGGTTAAACACACCGTGATCGACGATGCCTTGGATTAGGGTCAATCAGGTTGCCGTTCGGTTAAATCGGCTTTGAGAGCGCGACACAGTGCCGAATGCGGTACCTCGGCGTGCGCGCAATTTCTACCCGGCACTATTCCTTCCGGCGCTCAAGGCTTTCTTCAACTGTGTCTGAATCTCCTTCCGCCGGGAAGGCAGGGGGAGTTGTTCGGCTGCGACATTCTTGTCGGGCTGCGTATCTTTACTGCTCGCCTGTTTTCCATTGCTCCGCCCCAATGGCATTATCGTCGTTGCAGGCTTCTTACCATCCGATTCGACACTTGGCTCCGCGATGTCGGTGTGTTCACAAACACGTGTGGAACGAGCGCGGTTCAGCGACTGTTCACATTGGCAGGCTGAGTGCTTGGGCAGTCATGGCAGGGCTCCTTTCTCTATCGCACTGACTTAGATTCCTGAAGCTCCGCCTCCTAACTCCAATGAAGAAAATATCTATCAGGTTACGTGTGTTTTGTCTGCTTGCGGCTTCCAGTCTGTGTTCGTTACATGCACGGGCGGACGTCGGCATAGTTGTATACGAAAGCAAAGGCGCAGACGCCCGACGCACCAGCACCGGGCACGTAGCATTGATCACAACGAGCTTGTGCCCGGCGGGAATTGATAGCCTGCGGACTTGCAATCCAAACGAGGAACCCGGCGCCATAATTTCCCGGTACGCGAACCTGGCCGCGGGTTATGACAACACGTTGTTCGTTGTACCTGTGCGGGACCACTTTATGGCAACGCACGATCCGAAGCTGGTACCCACTCTGAGCAGTGGCGGCGACCTGGAAGCCATGCAGGTGGTGTATTGGCGGGAGCACCTTCGGCCTTATCTGCCGCCGCTTTCAAAGGAACGGTATCAGGAGATGCGGGCCAAGCTGGAAGAATTCGATGCGGGTCGCATATTCCGGCGCGCGATCACGATGGAGTACCTGATGAAACTTCTTGGCCCGCATAAGAGGGGCTTACCTACGGCACCAATCGCGATGACCGATCCGCTGAATGGTGAATTGATCCCTGATGGGCGCTGGCGTGAGTCGATTGGCGTTCAACAAATGCGAAGCTCGGTCATCATAGTCGCCAAAACTTCTCCTGAACAGGAGCACCGCCTGATTGCAGTCGTGAAAGAGGCTGCAGCCTCGCCCTTCAATGCTCTGAGCGATAACTGTTCCGACTTCGTGGCAAGGGCTTTGACGGTGGTGTTTGGAGATGCCGGCCTGCAGATGCGGCCACGCACCCTACGAGTGGCGGATGCCTGGATCACTACCCCAATTGCTGTAGCGTCGGATTTCGTTGGCTTTGCCAGACGCCAAAAAATTCCTCTTCGCGTGGAACTAATGCCAATGCTCGCGGGCACGCGGCGCCCGACTGCCGGGATCACTTCCATCAGCCGGGGTGCGTTGGTCCCGGATGCGAGCCAGGGAAAGCTGGCCTTTTCGATGAAGGTTTATTTCAACACCCTGAACCCACTGTTGGGACTCACAGCGTACGGAGCGGATAAGGCATCGCGGTTTATGGATCTGGAGGATTTCATTCATGAGCGTGGAAGCGAATCGCTGTCGCGGATTGCGAATGCAACCATGCTGGAGGCGAAGTCGGACCAAGCCAAACAATTACAGCGGGAACAGGTGCGCGTTTTTGGCGCCCCTTCCTGCTGGAAGGCCAAGCAGGAACAATTTGGCCGCATCGAATTCCAGGCCGCAGAGATGGGACTGATGTCTTCGGTTGAGCGGTCCATGATGCTGAAACCCGGCCAGCCATTTTTACTGCCGCGGCTGTATGAACGGGTGGGCATGATGCGCGGACAGCAGCGAATTCTGGTAACCGGTATGCAGGACTGCGCCGCGTCGGGCTGCGGAAGTAACCTCATCTCGTCGTTTCTTTCCGGAAGATTGAATTCGGACTCGGACGGAGTGATACCGGCAAGGGCGGACATCCGCGCGATGGCAGATTCCGGGGTGCGGAGTCAGGAGGTGCTGGCCTTCAAAGTGATGACTTCGGTCATCAACTACGACCTTAGTTCCGAACCTGTGACGCGCCGCATAACGGAAGCCTTCGATCCTGACTGGCAGCTTTATATAGAGGTGGCGCGCCGAAACGGTATTCACCTGGACGGCGAGGCTGGTTCCGAGTTGTTGGCAGCGTGCTCCTGCCGTGAGTTCGACGCCGGGCTTGTGAAGGTGGATGCGTTTCGACAGGATCGATCGCTAAGACAAAGACTACTGAGAGAGGGTCGCGGTTTGTTCCATGGTGCGAATCGCTGAGATTGCCGCGCCAGTGTAAGATGGCGGCGATGAAGGTACAAATCGGAATTGTTTGTTTGTTGGTTAATTCGGCGTTACAGGGGGCCAGCATTGGCGAGCATTGGGTGGCTACCTGGGGCACGGCGCAGCAGTTGTATCGGGCAGGCGCGGGAGGGCGTGGACCTCAGCCGCCGGTTCCTGTTGCCGCTGCGGTACCTGCGCCGTCGGTGCAGCCTAAAGGTCCGGCACGCCGGTTCGGGATTCCTCCGGCGCTTAGCGGCTTAAATAATCAAACAATTCGGATGATTGCTCGTGCCAGCATCGGCGGGCAAAGAGTACGGGTGCGGCTGGAAAGCGCGCTGGGATCCGGGACGGTTCAGTTTGGGGCGGCTCATATTGCCTTGCGCGCTAAGGATTCGGCGATTGTGCCGGGGAGCGATCGGGCTCTGACGTTCAGCGGTCAAAGTGCAGCTACACTCTACGCAGGCGGCACGCTGGTGAGCGATCCCATGAGTCTTGAATTGCCTGCGTTAGCCGAGGTGGCGGTGAGCTTGTTTGTGCCGGGCGAAGTAACGGCCCCTACTAACCATCTGTTTGGCTTGCATACGACTTATATCTCAAAAGAAGGGGATGCCACCGGAGCGGCGGAGATGACCGATGCCACGACGCGAGAGAGTTATTACTGGCTGGCTGGCATTGATGTGATGGCTTCTGCCCACGCCGGAACGCTGGTTACCTTTGGAGATTCGATTACGGATGGGGATCAGTCGACGCATGAGACGAACGCGAGTTGGCCCGCAGAGCTGGCGGCCCGGTTACATGCGAACAAAGGTACAGCAAATGTGGGCGTGGTGAACGCGGGGATTTCGGGAAACCGTGTGCTGGGCGATAACGGCAGCGGGCTGGTTCGGTTCTACCATGATGCGCTGATCCAGCCAGGCGTCAGGTGGATCACGATTCTGGAAGGGATCAACGATATTACAGGTGGATCGCGAGGGCCTGGGGCACCGACGATTACGGCAGAGGCGCTGATTGCGGCTTATCGACAGATGATCGAGATGGCGCACCTGTATGGAGTGAAGGTTATTGGGTGCACGATTACTCCTTATGGTGGCTCGAATGTTTATAACGATTACGGGGAGAGTGTGCGGAGTGCGGTGAATGAGTGGATCCGGACGGGGCGCGCGTTCGATGCGGTGATTGATTTCGACGCGGCTACGCGGGATAAGGTTGATCCGAAGAAGTTTCGGGCGGAGGCGGATTCACCGGATAATCTGCATCCGGCGAATCCGGGTTATAAGTTGATGGGTGAGGCAGTGGATCTGGGGATTTTCAGGTAGATTACCTTGCTGGCGGCCTGGCGTCCAACGGGTTCAGGCCGCTCTTGTAGCCGGGGTCCATGGCGGCGATGTCCGTGCGGTAGCTGACGGTATCTGCGGAGGGGAACGTGGCGGGCACTTTTTGAGTCACTTTGCCGGTGGCCGCCCATTCGGTTCCGCGCTGCAGGGTGACGATGAAGCCGACACAAGAGAGAGCGTTCACGTCATGGCCAAGGGCGGTGTGGAAGACGCGGCCCTTGCCGTAGTTGGTGATCAGGAGCATGGGCTCATCGTGGCCGGATCCGCTGTTGGCCGGGTCAGAGAAGGCAGTGGCAAGGACCGTCATGTTTTCGCCGGGTCCACGGAGTGAGTTGTACAGTTCGTCACCCTGATGCATCCAGGCAGCCGGTAGGCCCTTCATGATGGGATGGCTGGCGTCCCTGGTGACCAGTTGGTAAGGCACTCGGCGACCATGGGCCCCTGCTTTACCGGGCTTGTTATCGGAGACGAGTTTGCCATCTTTGAAGTACCAGAGCGCACCTGAGTTTTCGTCTCGCCCGCGCCAGCCGCCCACGCCGATCATTTTGTTGTACTCGGTCCATTGGCCAAAAGAGTTATCGGCTGCATGCACCGTTACCAGGCCGCCGCCGGCTTTTATATATTGCTCGAAAGAAGCTTTCAACGTGTCGGGCCAGTTGGCTGCGTCGTAATTGGAGACCACGACCTGGTATTTCGAGAAGTCGGGCTTGAAGTTACTGAAATCTTCGCCGGCTTTGGGGGCGGTGACGACCTCGACCTGGAAGAGGCCGGTTTCTTCCAACTCCTTCTTTAGAACTGGAGTTACGAGCTGCCATTTGTGATACGGGCCACCACTTTCGCCGTCCAGCAGCATGACACGAATTAGTGGCGCTGCGGGCGCGGGCAGGGGGATAAGGGCGAGCAGAATGGTGGAAAGTATGAGTGCGCGCATCAGGTGCCTCGATTCTATCCAATTTGGAGAGTAGTATGGTTCGGGGGAGACTCGCCATTCTTCGCAAACTCATTCTGATCCTGGTGCCGCTGCCAACGTTGTGGGCACAGGCAGATTACCAGAAAAGCGTTCAGCCGGTCCTGGCGAAGAACTGTGTTTCCTGCCACAACGATAAGGCTAAGATCGCGAACCTGAGCCTGGAACATTATCATGCTGAGCCAGCTGTCTGGGACAGAGTTCTGGATAAGGTGAGCACGGGCCGGATGCCTCCCGCTGGTTCCCCTCCGCTGTCGAAAGCGGATCAGGCTGCCCTTGTGGGATGGATTGAAGCGGCGTTTCCTTCGAAGGGACCGAGTGGACCGGGCAAGATTACGGCACATCGGTTAAACCGGGCTGAGTACAACAATACGCTTCGGGATTTGTTGGGAGTGGCGCTGCACCCTGCGGACGAGTTTCCGCTCGACGATACGGGTTACGGGTTCGACAATATCGGCGATGTGCTCTCCGTTTCGCCGTTACTGATGGAAAAGTACACGGCGGCGGCTCGGGCCGTTTCGCGCGTTGCTGTGTATGGCGAACCGGTGCCGCAGAAGCCTTCGAAGCTGATCCGGTTCTTAGGGAAGAAGCTGCAGGATGATCCGACGGCGAATGCTTTACCGTTTTCGTATCGCGGAGCGTTGTGGGCGACTTACAACTTTCCTGTGGATGGCGAGTACGAGTTCCGAATGCGGGTGGCGAACTACCGTCCGCGGGATAAATCGACTCCACGTCAAAAAGAGCTGAGTCTCAAGCGCGGGCTCACGGAGGCCGAAAAAGCGGAGTTGATGGAGATCAATCGCCTTTCGGATCCGCCGGTGAAGATGGTGATGACTGTCGATGGGAAGCCTGTGCTGAGCGAGATTGTGGAAGGCAACATCGACTATCAGTACGCACATGGCGAGTCTGTCGTGCGTGTACGGCTGAAGGCGGGTGAGCATTCGTTCCGGGCTTCGTATCCGGAGTTTGCGGGAATGACAAATCCCAGGGACAACGTGAACACGGACGGGCGGCGGAAGCTCTTCATTGATTACTTCGATATCGTGGGGCCCTTCAATGCGGTGCCTGCTGCACCGGAGAGCCGGAAGCAGATTTATGTCTGCGGACAGAAGACGCCGGAATGCTCACGGAAGATCATCGAGACGATGGCCAGGCGTGCCTACCGGCGTTCTGTGTCGAAGCAGGAAGTGGATGTGCTGGCGAATCTGGCGACCACGGTTCGCAAGGACAGTGAGAGCTTCGACGAGGGGATCCGGGTGGCCTTACAGGCCATTCTAATGTCGCCGAATTTCCTGTTTCGGGTGGAGCGGGAACCGGTGAGCGACTACGATCTGGCATCGCGGCTTTCGTATTTCTTGTGGAGCACGATGCCGGATGAGGAGTTGCTGCGGCTGGCGGATGAAGGCCGTTTGCGCAAGCCCGGCGTGCTGGAAGGGCAGGCCCGGCGCATGATGGCCGATGCGCGGGCAGACACTCTGATCGCGAATTTCGCGGGGCAGTGGCTGGGATTACGGCAATTGGACAGGCGGAAGCCCGACCCTGCGCATTTCCCTCTGGTGGATGACGAACTGCTGGATTCGATGCGCCAGGAGACCACACTGTTTGCACGCGCGATTATGCGGGAGAACCGCAGCGTGCTGGATTTCCTGGACGGCAGGTTCACGTTTGTGAACGGGCCGCTGGCGCTGTACTACGGAATCCCGGGCGCGAAGGGCGAGGAGTTTCAGCGTGTGGAACTGGATGGGGTACACCGCGGAGGAGTGATGACGCAGGGGGCGGTTCTGGCGCAGTCGTCCTATGCGACGCGGACCTCACCGGTGTTGCGCGGGAAGTGGGTGCTGGAGAATTTGTTGGGTACGCCGCCTCCGCCACCTCCGCCGGATGTTCCGGCTTTGGAAGAAAAGAATCTGGGCACATCGGTATCGATGCGGCAGCGGCTGGAGCAGCATCGGGCAAACGCCGCTTGTGCAGTTTGCCATACGCAAATGGATCCGATTGGATTCGGGCTGGAGAACTATGATGCCTCTGGAGCGTGGCGCGATCGCGAAGGGAATTTTGCGGTAGACAGTTCGGGCACGCTGCCGGGCGGGGCTTCATTCAACGGGCCTGGCGAGCTGAAGCAGAGACTGCGGGCGCAACCGGATCTGTTTGTGCGCAATTTGACAGAGAAGATGTTGACGTATGCTCTGGGCAGGGGCCTGGAGGCGTATGACCGCCCCGTCGTCAACGGGATTATAAAGCGTCTGGCCGCCGACGATTATAAGTTCCCGACGCTGGTGATGGAAGTGATTCAGAGCGAGCCGTTCCGGATGCGAAAGGCGGAGGTGGAGACAAATGCCAGGTAAAGCCATTGACCGAAGAGCACTGTTGAGAGGCATGGGGACGGCGCTGGCGCTGCC
>JAUZEU010000554.1 GCA_030838885.1 Bryobacterales bacterium
ATCACTTCACCTCCATCAGGTTGTGAAAAGGACTTTCACCTTCGAGCTGTCGAACATGCTCGGCACACTCGGCATAGGGGCGGCGGTCACCCGCCGACCCCTGCCACACCACCGTACGTACGGGTCCGTATACGGCGGTTCAAGAGGTTACGCTAACAATCCTCGAATAGCGAAGGAAGACCGAGCGATTTGAAATAGGCATTGGAAAGCCCAACAGAAAGGGCCTTGGCCTTTGCGAGGTACCAGGGTCCGAGTCCGCTGCCGGCCGTATTGTTAGCCAGTCGCTCTCGCACCCCCAGTTCCAACAGAGCTTCTCTGCGGCGGCGCGGTGTTTTCCACTGCCGCCACATCGCCGCTCTGAGCCGCAACCGGACCCACCGGGTCAAGCCGATCAACACTTCAGGCGTTTCGCAGACGCCGAAATAGCCCCGCCAGCCCCGCATATATGAAGCCAGTTCCTCTATCGTTGTCTTGATGCTTACACCTTTTGCTCGTCGCGTGATCTCCCGTATTCGTCGCTTGAACCGATCCAGAGCCTTTGGCGCAATTACACGCCAGACCTCCGGAGCCGCCGTGAAGCTGAATCCGAGAAACTTTCGCTCCTGCGGTCGCGCCACCGCGCTCTTCGTCTCATTCACCTTGAGTTTGAGCTTCTGCGTGATGAATTGCGTAACGCCCTCCATCACCCGTTGCCCCGCCCGTTCGCTGCGAACGTAGACATTACAATCATCCGCATATCGAACGAAGCGATGGCCCCGGTGCTCCAACTCCCGGTCGAGTTCGTCGAGCACGAGGTTGCTGAGCAGTGGCGAAAGCGGTCCCCCTTGCGGAGCCCCTTCCACGCTCGGGCTGACCAACCCGTTCTCCATCACCCCGGCATTCAGGAATGCCCGAATGAGCTTCAACAGCCGCTTGTCGCCGACCCGTTTGGCGATCTGCCCCATCAGTTTGTCGTGATTGACCCGATCGAAAAATTTCTCTAAATCGAGATCAACGCACCAGCCGTGACCTTCGGCGATATGCTTCTGCGCCTGTGCCATTGCCTGCTGAGCCGACCGTCCCGGACGAAACCCATAGCTGCTTTCAGAGAACGTCGGGTCCCACTGCTTCTGCAGAACCTGCATGACCGCCTGCTGAATCAATCGATCCAGCACCGTCGGGATGCCCAGTTTGCGCACCCCTCCGTCCGGCTTGGGGATTTCCACCCGCCTCACCGGGCTCGGCTTGTAGGTCGCGTTTAACAGTTGTTCCCGGATGGCTGGCCAATGCTGTTTCAGGTAGTCGGTGATACCGCCGACGGTCATCCCGTCGACGCCCGCGCTACCTCTATTCGCCTTCACCCGCCGCAATGCTTCTTTCATGTTTTCCCGCTCACATACCTCCTCCATCAATCGGTTCGTGCTGGCTGGGCTTTCGGGGTCATTCGCCGTCGAGAGCGCTTCAGTCTCTTCCCTTCCCGCTTCGCGGGCTTCACCCGCTGACGTGGAAGAGAAGTTCAGCTCGGTCTGAATATTCTGCTGCATTTCGCTCCTGAGACTCATGTCCTACTTGCCGCTCCTCTCGTTCGGGCCTTCAACCATCGTTCCCGGCCTGGCCTATCTGTTGACTCCGCCTTTCGGCATCGGAGTGCCTCACTAGCGGTCGACCCGCCCGGCTGACGGGGCAAAGCCGGAAGGAACTTGCCGTCATTCGCGCGGTTTGAGTCATCCTGGGATGGAGCAACGGGCAACGGAAGTAAGCCGTCCTGGCAGTGGTGTGTTCCAACCCCGATCACTAGCGTGGTTCCAAGTTCCGTGCGCAAAGCAGTGGTTAACAGTGTGGGCCATACCCTCGCTGATTCCGTTTGGAAGAGTATCTTTTCATGCACAGCTTGGCCGTTGCCTGAAGCTCGGAAAGGAAGCAACGTGAGCAAAACGCAACAAGCGAATCAGCAAAAGGCGAAGGCGAGTGCGCCGAAGCCCAAACGGCGGCGGCAGAAAGGGATGTGTTTAGAGGATCGGCCTGTGTTAGAGCCCAACGCAGCAGGTGTTGATGTTGGTGCACGAGAGATGTTCGTAGCGGCGCCACCTGGACGCGATGAGAATCCCGTGCGCGTGTTTGCGACGTTCACCGAGGATCTCGAGCAATTGGCTGATTGGCTCTCCCAGTGTGGTGTGACCACGGTGGCCATGGAGTCGACCGGCGTTTATTGGATTCCGCTCTGTGACATTCTCGAGCAGCGGGGAATCCGGCCGTGTCTGGTCAACGCGCGGCACATGAAGAACGTGCCCGGCCGGCGCACCGACTGGCACGAGTGCCAGTGGTTGCAATTCCTGCACTCGGTTGGATTACTGCGGTCTGCATTTCGGCCTGAGGAGGACATCTGCGCAGTGCGGACCCTGCTGCGGCACCGCAGTGAGTTGATCCAGGCAGCCACTCAACACGTGCAGCACATGCACAAGTCTCTGACGCAAATGAACTTGCAAATTCACCATGTCATCAGCGACATCACCGGGGTGACCGGGCTTGCGATTGTAGACGCAATCCTGGCCGGCCAACGGGATGCAGCGGAGTTAGCCAAGTTGCGGGACTCCCGAATTAAAGCCGACCTGGAAACGATCCGAAAATCGCTCGTGCGGAATTGGCGGCTTGAGCATCTGTTCACGCTCCGACAATCGCGCGATCTATATCGAACCTATCAGCAGCGGATCGTAGAGTGTGATCTGGAAATTGAGGAGCGGCTGCCTAAATTCGAGCCGCGCGTGGACCCGGCGGAGAAGCCATTGCCACCGGATCAGAAACACAATCGAGCGGGAAAGAAAAGAAGAAAGAAAAACGGCCATCCGAATCCCGGATTCGATCTGCGTACGGAAGTCTACAAGCTGTTCGGGGTGGACGTGACGCAGGTTCCCGGCTTAGAAGAGAACGCTTTGCCGTTGTTCAGCGAGGTAGGTCGAGACCTGTCAAAATGGCCCAGCGCGGGGCACTTTGTTTCCTGGCTTAATCTTTGTCCAGACAACGACATCAGCGGCGGCAAAACGCTCTGGCGAGGAATACGAACCGTCAAGAACCGCTCTGGCCACCTGTTCCGTCTGGCCGCTTCTTCCCTCCATCACAGTCCAACACCGGTGGGCAGCTACCTGCGCCGGATGAAAGCCAAGCTGGGTCCGAGCGGGGCGATCACAGCGACCGCACATAAAATCGCCGTCATCTTTTACACCATGGTCAAGAACCAAGTTGAATATGATGGAACAATCTGGGCGGCCAGAGACGCCGAGAGGAAGAAAAGGCAAGAAACAAGGCTCAAACGACAAGCCAAACAATTGGGCTACGAACTTGTCCCCATCGACCAGAAGCCTGCCCCGTAAATAGCCGATTCACCAACGGTTGGAGATAGGTTCCTTGGAAGCCTCACCGACCGCATGGCCTAATATGCCCTCTGCTGACTTCTGCTCTGGGGTCAGGCCACCTTTCGACAACCTCAGTCGTTCGACCACCAGCGCAGCACCACAGTACGACTTATCATGGATAAGCCTCCATGTTTCTTCGCCTCTGGTCGACGACACAGAGCAGATCTCCTGGGGTAAGCTCAACCGTCTTCCGTGCACAGCCGCCGGATCTACGCTTCGCATCTTTGATGGATATGGACTTCGCGGTAAGTTGCCCGCTCGTCCGACGCTAACGCCTTGTATCCGGTTCTTGTCCATCGACTCGCACCTTTGCTACACGCTTCTTTCCGACCCCGCCTCGCGACGGTAGCCCTTGCGTTCTCGCTAGCCCTTCACCTCCATCAGGTTGGGCAGAGGACTTTCACCTCCAAACTGCTGAGCATGCCCAGCACACAACGAAGCCGCTCGCGCGGCGGACGCTGCGCGTGTTGTTAAGAGTGACAGGGCGGGTTCAACAGCAGTAATTTGTGGGTCACAAGGAGGTCCCTGTGACCCGACTTCGAAAGATGATGCTGGAGGAACTCCAGCGTCGCAATTACTCTCAGGCTACCGTACGCTCTTACCTGCACGCTGTGCAGGCATTCGCGGAACATTTCAACACACCACCCGACCGTCTGGGGCGGGAACACATCCGGATCTGGCAGGCGCATCTGTTCCAGGAAAAGAAGCTGTCCGCCAATACCGTCTCGCAGATGACGGCCGCGCTGCGGTTCTTTTTTGTCAGGACTCTTCGGCGGCCCTATCTGGTGGATGAGGTTCCGTACCAAAAGACGCCGCATCGGCTTCCCTCGGTCCTGACACGGGAGGAGGCGGCCCTGCTG
>JAUZEU010000559.1 GCA_030838885.1 Bryobacterales bacterium
CTCTCCCTGAACCAACACCTTCTCGTCCTGCGATGCCGGGCTGCCAATGTCACCTCAGGATCTCCACCGCCACAGATCCACGCTCCGGTATCGCAAAAGCTCTCACAGCAATACTCCCGCCACCCGCGACTGCGCTGCGCCACGTCCCCCGGACGCAATGCCCTCTTCCTCCACTCAGCCGACCAGCCCGCTTCCCCACGCGCCCTCCCGGTCCATTCGCGCTCCAGCAGTTTTTCCCATTCACGCCGCCGCGGATTCCCCAGCCGCACCCACGCGAAATGGAACATCTCATGTAACAGAATCCGCTCATGCTCAGTTTTATTCCCCCGGAGTTCTATGTCGAGCAGGATCAGACGATGCCGGATGTAACTTGCCGCGTGCGCTGCGTTCCCCGCGGTGTCCAGCAGGTCGGCGTCGTACCGGATCTCGATCGGCGGTCCGGTAAACGTTACGGTCAGCGTACCATCACCGTAACGCTGCCGGTGTCTTCCTGCCGGTCCGACCCATAAGCCACAATCCGATACGTGGTGGTCTTTCGCGGATTGTCGTTCAGGCAGTTCAGCCCTTTCGCCAGCTTACCGGGACTCGCCTTCACCGTGATCACGTTTTCTGTCTTGAAGCAGACCCGAACCAGATCCCCCGGATGCACCTCCAGCGAGTTCACCTGCAGATCATAAAGCCGGGGCGGCTCCCCAGCTACCTTCACGTCCACGGATTTCACATCTTTACTGCCATCGTCACCATACGCAGTCAACGTAAAGGTAGTCTTCTGCGTTGGGGAAATTTCAAAGCAGCGTGCCATTGACGGCCAGACATCCTGCGACGGAGGATTCAGTTCCAGCTTCGCCGCGTTCTCCACCCCGTAACAGAGCTTGCCCTGCAAACCGCGCGGAATCATCTTGTCGGCTGCATAGAACTGCGTGATCTTTGCATGTTGCACGCTCTTCTTCTGCGCGGCAGGCTCCGGCGAGTTCCCGCAGGCGCACATCAGCACAGAAAAGGTAAGAACAACCGCCACTCGTATCATCTATCTAAGGTAAAAGCATTTCAAGGGCCTTTGCTACTGTATCGCCCTCCTTCAATGTAACCTCGGCGGCCTTCTCCATCATGAACGGATCCTCAGCGTCGAAGTCGAAGCTGCTCACAGCGCGGTAGCGCCCTGGAGCAAGACCGGGCAGGTCGTAATTACCCTTCGCATCCGCGCGGATTGCTCAGAGCTGCAGGCGTTTCTCCTGCACGTCCGGATTAAAGAGTTCGACATAGACTGCCGCTCCGGCTATCTGCTTGCCGCCGCTCGACACCACGCCGGACAGCGTTGCGGGCCGGTTCGAAAGCATGACCTGAAGTCGAACCGGAGTCTGACGCCGCGGGAACTTCAGGCGTGCAAAGGTTTGTGCAACGGCGACATCACTGCGTTCGGGCAGTAGCGGGCGATGGTCTGCACCGCAAGGCTGGCGCGCCGCACCCGTTCGCGGGACAGCGCCAGCACTGTGTTCTCGATGTGCGTGCCGCTCGGGTAAATGTCCGGCGAATTGCGCAGGCCAAATTTCAGATAAATGGGCGAGGCTACGCGAATAAGTTCCGGAATCTCGAAGTAGCGAATAAAGCCGCCGATATTGTCGGGCGCTTCCACGTAGAAGTCGATGGGCGCTTTGATTGCCATCCGAATGGCCGCGATCTGCGGAATAGTGAGGTCCGAAGGAACATTGATGGTGGTCGCCCCAAGGTCTTCCAGGATCTTCGCCGAGACCGGATTCGCGGGGGCCATCATAACGGAGGTCTTGATAATCAGGTCGGACGGCAGATCGCCCGTGACCTTCATCTTCCCGATCACCTGCAGGACGCCGAGGTCGGAGACAAGTACGCTCTTCAGACCGAGTTCCACACCGCGCTCCAGATCCTCGAGAGCAAAGCGAACCTGATCGGTCCCTCGAGCGCTGAGGCCGAGAGCCTTCCCTGCGGGGGCGAACACCTGAGCGCCCACGTCGAAGGTGGCACGCGGCCCAATAAAGAGGTTGACCTCGATGCCCGCATCCTTGCCCATCGCAAGCATCTCGGTGATCTCGGCATCCGTCATCAGCATGATGCCGCTGCCCTGACTGACCCGGTGCAGCGGGACCGCTCGCTTCCGCCCTTCTTCGATGACCGCCTCCAGCGAGCGCGGGCCTTCCGTGCTGGGGATTTCGATGCGGTACTGGCCACCGTCTTCGAAGCGCAGGGGCGAATCCGGCGCGGGAATCGGGTCGGATGCCGGGAAGTTCAGACTGGTAAGCCACGCGGCGGATTTCATCATGAGAGTTCGTAGCCTTTTGTTGAAATGCCTGTCCCGATCACTTCCGTGGTGCAGCCGTTCATCGCGAAAACCTCGCGCACCAGGTCGAACACGCGGTCGCAGCCCTTTTCGTAGAATACCAGGACTGCCGGGCCTGCCCCGCTGAGCGTACAGCCCAGCAAACCGGGGGCGCGGAGGCGCAGGATCTCGCTGAGGCCGGGAACCAGTTGCTCCCGAAACGGCTGGTGAAGCCTGTCATCCAGAGCCGCCGGGAACACCGACATATCGCCAGTCGCGAGCGCCGCGATCAGCAAAGACGCGCGCTGGATATTGAACGTGACATCGGCGCGCGAGTAGGAGTCGGGCAGGACCTTGCGCGCTTCCTTCGTGGGCAGCTGAAAGTTCGGAACGATCACCGCCACCTGGAACGCCGGAGGCATCTCCAGCCGGATGGCCCGCGTGTTACCGCCGGCTTCCACCGCCGTCGCCACGATGGAACCGAGTACACAAGCGGCCACATTATCCGGATGACCTTCCAGGCGCGCCGCTTCGTCGAGAATCCGGGCCGTCTTCCAGCCCAGGTTCAGCAGCTTCTGGGCAATGATCACCCCGGCGGTCAGCGCCGCCGCACTGGAGCCCAGACCCTTGCCAATCGGGATCTCATTAATGATCTCCAGATCGACCGGCGGCAGCGGCAAATGAGCCCTCGCCGCCACTGCCACTGCTGTCTGCCAGATCAGGTTGTCTTCGCCACAGGAGATCAGACCGGCATCGCGTCCGGAGACGCGGATGGAGAGCTGGCGGCTGATTGAGAAGCGGCACTCAAGGTAAACCTGCAGGGCGATACCCAGAGCGTCAAAGCCCGGGCCGAGGTTCGCACTCGACCCGGGCACACGTAGAGTACTGACGGGAGTCAATCAGCCATTATCCAACATGCCCTCAATAAATCTGGCATAATATTGCGGAAATGAACGCACCCCGATACCTGTGCTCGCAACTGGTCGCGCTGAGCTGGGAAGGGGGCGAAACAACTGCAAATCTGGAAGAAATTCAGGCAGAGGGCGGGGTGGTTGAATCCGACGCCGAAGTGAGCATCGGAGCCGAGGTGGAGATCCGATGCGGGGAGGTCTTCCTGGCGGGCAAAGTGACCCGGGCGGAGGAGCACGCCTTTGGCTGGAGGCTCGCGTTTGAGTTCTCCCCGCTCACCCCCTGGTCGATCGACCATTTCCGCCCGGAACATCTGTTCGACCCCGCAGCGATGCTGAAGGAAGCTACTTAATCTCCAGGATCTCTTTCTCTTTGGCGCGCGCAAGCTGGTCGAGCTTGGCCATGTAGCTATCGGTCAGCTTCTGAGTTTCGTCGTGGCCGCGGCGATCTTCGTCTTCGGCGATCTTTTTCTCTTTTGCCAGCTTCTTGATCTGCTCGTTCGCATCCCGGCGGATGTTGCGGATCGAGACACGGTGGTCCTCGGCGACCCCGTTGAGCTTCTTCGCCAGTTCCTTGCGGCGCTCCTCATTGAGCGGCGGAATCGGGATGCGGATGAGCTTGCCGTCGTTCGAAGGATTGACGCCCAGGTCGGCATTGCGGATGGCCTTCTCGATGGGAGCAATCTGGGAGGTGTCCCAGGGTTGCACGGTGATCATTCCCGGCTCCGGGACGTGGAGGTTTGCCAGCTGGTTCACGGGCGTGGGTGTTCCGTAGTAGTCCAGCCGCACGTTGTCGAGCAGGTTGATGCTGGCGCGCCCGGTCCGGATGGTTGCCATCGCGTGCTGCAGGTCGCCCAGTGCCTTTTCCATGCGCTCTTTCGCGCTTGCTTCGATTTCCTTAACAGTTGTCATTGTGTTAGCTGATGAGTGTGCCGACAGGCTCGCCGGACGCCATTCGCATTATATTGCCAGGCGTGTTGAGATTAAAAACCAGAATGGGCAGCCGGTTGTCACGGCACATCGCGATGGAGGTGGCGTCCATGACGCCCAGGGATTTCGTCAGCACTTCGGTGTACGCAATGTGCGAATACATGACGGCTTCCGGGTGCTTCATCGGGTCTTTGTCGTAAACCCCGTCCACCTTGGTGGCTTTGGCGATCACCTGCGCTTTGATTTCGAGCGCCCGGAGCGTGGCGGCCGTGTCGGTTGAGAAGAACGGATTCGAAGTACCGGCCGCAAAAATCACGATCCGGCCCTTTTCCAGATGGCGGATCGCGCGGCGGCGGATGTAAGGCTCGGCCACCTGATGCATCTGGATGGCGCTCATCACCCGTGTGTGCTGTCCGATCTGTTCGAGCGCGTCCTGCAACGCGAGTGAATTGATGACCGTGGCGAGCATACCCATGTGATCGCCTGTGACGCGGTCCATGTTCTTCGCGGCGAGAGCGATGCCGCGGAAGATATTGCCCCCGCCCACCACTACGCCTACCTCAATACCTTTTTGCGCAAGCTCCGCGATTTCGACTGCGAGGGACTTGACGCGTTCCGGATCAAGCCCGAAAGATTGCGGGCCGGCCATGGCCTCACCGCTCAGTTTGAGGAGAATGCGTTCGTATTTCGCCATTTTTTTAGGGTTCGGGCCAAAAAAAACGCGGCCGGATGGCCGCGTTTTCGTTTACTGATTATCTATTCCCCCACGGCATCGCCCACTTTGAAGCGGGCGAAGCGCGAGACGGATATATTCTCACCGAGCTTGGCGATTTTCTGCTTGATCAGCTGGTCGATGGTGATGGTGTTTTCCTTGACGAAAGGCTGCTCAAGCAGGCAGACCTCTTCGTAGAACTTCGCCATGCGGCCTTCCACGATCTTCTCGGCCACCTTTTCAGGCTTGCCTTCGTTCATAGCGCGGGCTTTCTGGATGTCCTTTTCCTTCGCGAGGACGGCTTCAGTGACGTCTTCCTTGCGAATGAACTGAGGATCGGCTGCGGCGATGTGCATCGCGATGTCGCGGACGAGTTCCTGGAAATCGTCTGTACGGGCCACGAAGTCGGACTCACAATTAACTTCCACCAGGACGCCCAATTGCGCACCCGCATGGATGTAGGTGCCAACCGTACCCTGTTTTGTGGTACGGGTCGCTTTCTTGCCGGCGGACGCGATGCCCCACTTACGGAGCAGGGTTTCCGCTTCCCCGATGTCGCCCTTTGCCTCGACGAGCGCTTTCTTGCACTCCATCATTCCAGCTCCGGTACGCTCCCGGAGCTGCTTCACTAAGCTTGCGCTGATTTCGGCCATATAGATGTTTAGTTCTGTGATGCTTCGGCGGCGGCAGGAGCCTGTGCTTCGGTGGTTTCCGAAGCGGGGCCCTTACGGGTGGCCGCAGTGTCGTCGAGCATCAGGCTTTCCTGCATAATCTGCTCGGCGTACTTGGGATCGACGTATTGCGAGTACTCGGCGGGCAGTTCTTCCGAGGAACCGTCCTCGGCAACTTCCTTACCGGCGCCGAAGTCCTGCTCGGAGGCAAGCGAACGGCCTTCGATGACGGAATCGGCGATTTTGCTGGTGAACAGGCGGATGGCGCGCAGCGCGTCATCGTTACCAGGAATGACCCAATCGACTTCGTCGGGGTCGCAGTTGGTGTCGACGATGGCCACGACAGGGATGCCGAGACGACGGGCTTCCTTCACGGCGATCGCTTCTTTGTTCGAATCGATTACGAAGATCACGTCCGGCAGACCGGGCATGTTCTTGATGCCGGCGAGGTTGGAATCGAGATGCTTGCGCTCGCGTTCCATGCGGACTATTTCTTTCTTGGGGCGTCCGCCGTATTCGCCTTCCGCGTTCATCTGCTCAAGTTCTTTGAGCCGTTTGATAGATTTCTGGACGGTGACCATGTTGGTGAGCAGACCGCCCAACCAGCGTGAGTTCACGTAGAACATCTGGCAGCGGTTGGCTTCCTCAGCCACTGCTTCCTGGGCCTGGCGCTTGGTGCCGACGAACAGAACCGTCTTTCCCTGGGCGGCCATTTCCACCACATAACGCGCTGCATCTTTGAAAAGCTTCAGCGTTTTTTGCAGATCGATAATGTAGATGCCGTTTCGTTCGCCAAAGATGTATTCTTTCATCTTTGGATTCCAGCGCTTGGTCTGGTGCCCGA
>JAUZEU010000576.1 GCA_030838885.1 Bryobacterales bacterium
AGCCTCGCCGCCGAACTGGATTTCGATCCGCACGACGCCGGCCCACTTACACAATCTCGCTTACTGGAGCCATTTGCCCTGCTCTGGATCAGCCTCGCCTTTACAAGAGGCTTCGGCCGCGAGTTCGCATTCCAGCTCCTCCGCCGCTGAGTTGTTGCCCGAAACGGACACGCGGAGACTGGCCGCGTCTTCCGGTGATCAGGATCAGCGCGACTACGCCGCCCGCTGCCAGGTAGGCCGGTTCAAAACCGCCTGCAACTTCCGCCGCGCATTGACAATATAAGCCTTTGCGCCACTCGGATTACTCAGCGACAACTGCCGCGTGATCGTAGCCAACGGCACTTCATGCCCGTAGTGCAGCGTCATCACGCGCACTTCCAGCGGATCCAGCGTCTTGGTCATCAGCCTCAACAACCGCCGTGAAGCCTCGCCCTGCTCGGCCGCCCGGTTCGGATCCACCGCCGTCTCATCGCGCAGCGTGGCATGATTCACCAGATCCAGCGACAGACTGTCATGCGGATGCCGCTTCAGCGCCGTCAGGCAATGGTTACGTGCAATAGCGTAAAGCCAGGTCGAAACACTCGAATCGCCGCGAAACGAATCTCTGTTTCGATAAGCCTTCAGGAACACTTCCTGCGCAAGGTCATTCGCTGTGTCGTGGTTCCTCGAGATCCGGTAACACCACGCCACTACGCGCACGCGATATAGCTCGAAGATCTTGGCAAACACCAACTCTGACATGATGCGATGATAATTTCCCCCGAAGTCGGGCAGGTCGCAGACTTGTAAATTGGTTGTAAATTCAATACCGAAAACGATATCCGACCCCATGAACCGTCAGGAAGTGCCGTGGAATGAGAGGGTTGGGCTCCAGCTTCTGCCGCAACCGGAGAACGTGCGCATCTACGGTCCTTGTACTGGGCGAAGCCAGATAACTCCAGACCGAATTCAGAATCATGTCCCGTGAAAGCTCGCGCCCCTCGTTCAGCAGAAAGTAAGTGAGCAACTCATACTCGGCCGCGGTCACTTCAATAGGCACCCTACGACGCTTTACTGTAGTACGGTCCAGATTTACTTCCACATCGGCGAAACACAAGACAAAGTCGCTGTCCTGCTCAAGTACCAGACTGGTTGCGAGGGATGCCATCAAGCTGAAAGTAGCGAATTCAAAGCCCGCGCGGAATACCCAACGAGCGAATTTACAACTGTTTTACAGCTCCTGTACAGGGGCGGTCTGCGTTCTGATACGATGCACTCAAATGACCCGCAGAAAAGCCCTTCAGTCCGCTGTCACCGCCGGAGCCGCAGGGCTCATCGGCGCAGCGAAACCAACCCTCGCCGCCACCGACACTGGCAAGGGAAGGCTGAAGCAGGGCGTCTCGCTCTGGACGTACCAAAAATGGTTTGACCTCGACGCGCTGTGCAAAGAAGCTGTTCGCATCGGTCTCGTCGGCATTGATCTCGTCACGCCCGACCAGTTCGCCACCGTTCAAAAATACGGCCTCATTCCGTCCATGACCAGCGGCACCGCACCGAACACCATCCCCATCGGGCTGAACCGCATCGAGAATCACGACAAAGTTCTCGAAAGCCTCAAGAGGGACATCACTCTCGCCTCCGCAGCCAAAGTCCCCAACGTCATCATCTTTTCGGGTAACCGCAAGGGCATGCCGGACGGCGAGGGCCTCGAAAACTGCCTCATCGGCCTAAACAAAATCAAAGCATACGCCGAAGAGAAGAACGTCACCGTCAACCTGGAACTGCTGAACAGCAAGGTCAACCACAAAGACTACATGGCCGACCACTCCGCGTGGGGGGTGGAACTCATGAAGCGCGTGGGCTCCCCGAAGGTCAAGCTGCTCTTTGACATCTATCACATGCAGATCATGGAAGGCGACCTGATCCGCACCATCAAAACGAATATCGACTTCTTCGGCCACTTCCATACCGGCGGCAACCCCGGTCGCAACGAAATTGACGACACCCAGGAAGTGAACTGGCGCGCCGTCGCGAAAGCCATTGCCGATACCGGTTACCAGGGCTTCCTTTCGCACGAATTCATCCCCGTGAAAACGCCTCCCGTCAAAAGCCTGGAAGAGGCTTACCAGATCTGCAAAGTCTGAAGCCGTACCTGCGGGCACCGGTTGGTAAACTGAAATTTCCCATCCCTTTTGAGCCTGCAGTCCAGTTCCGGTGAAATCATTGTCAGAGGCGCCCGTCTTCACAACCTGAAGAATCTGACGCTCTCTATTCCCCATAACCAGCTGACCGTCATCACAGGCGTCTCGGGTTCCGGCAAGTCTTCTCTCGCCTTCGACACGATCTATGCGGAGGGCCAGCGGCGCTACGTGGAATCGCTGTCCGCCTACGCCCGCCAGTTCCTGGAGCGCATGGAAAAGCCTGCTGTCGATGAGATTGACGGCATCGCGCCCGGCATCGCCATCCGCCAGAAGAACACCACACGCAACCCCCGCTCCACCGTCGCCACCTCGACCGAAATTTACGATTTCATGCGTCTGCTCTGGGCGCGTGCCGGCCGGACCTTCTGTCCCATATGCGGCCGCCGCGTCGAGAAAGACACCGTCGACCACGTCGCGAAAGCCATGCTTGCGCGGCCCGCCGGCACCCGCTACTACGTGCTCTTCCCGGTAAAGCATGAAGACGGCCAGGCTCCGAAAGAAAAGCTCAACGAACTCCGGTCACGGGGCTTCAACCGCCTCTGGCAGCACGGCAAAGTCTTCGAATTCTCCACGCCGGAATCGCTGCTCGATATCGATTGGGACCAGCCCGTCTGGATCCTCGCCGACCGCATCGCCATCTCCCCGGACCTCCACCAGCGCATCGTCGACACCGTCGAAGCCTGCTACCGCGAATCCGGCGAGGCAGTCTTCGAAGACGCAAAAACCGGCGACCGGCTGCTCTTCAGCGAGCGCTTCATCTGCAAGTACGACAACATCGAATTCCGCGAGCCCGAGCCAATTCTCTTCAGCTTCAACAGCCCCGTCGGCGCATGTCCCCGATGCCAGGGATTCGGCCACACCATAGACTATTCGCTCGATCTGGTGGTTCCCAACCGCGGCCTCTCTTTAAACGACGGCGCGGTGGAGCCATGGACCAAGCCCAAAGGCAAAGAGTGGCTGGACGATCTCCGCACCAAAGCCGCAGGCCGCATCCGCTTCGATGTCCCCTTCTGCAATCTCACTGAGGAAGAGCAGCAACTGGTTCTGGAGGGTGGCAAGAAAATCGACGGCGTCCGGCAATTCTTTAATTACCTCGAAACGAAGAAGTACAAGCTGCACGTACGTGTGTTTCTCAGCCGCTATCGCGGCTACACGCGCTGCCCCGAGTGCCACGGCTCCCGTCTCCGCAAAGAAGCCCTCTACGTAACAGTCGGCGGCAAAACAGTCGCCCACGCCGTCCGCATGAACATCGCGGAAGCCTGGACCTTTTTCGATTCCCTCGAACTCACCCCGGAAGAAACCGGCATTGCAGGCAAAATCCTGGTCGAGATCCAGCAGCGTCTCAAGTTCCTCAACGACGTCGGCCTTGAATACCTCACGCTCGACCGCCTTTCCTCCACCCTCTCCGGCGGCGAAGCCCAGCGCATCCAGCTCGCCACCTGTCTCGGCTCGCGCCTCGTAGGCGCCTGCTACGTTCTCGATGAACCATCCATCGGACTGCACTCCCGCGACACCGCGCGCCTCCTCCGAATCCTCGCTGAACTGCGAGACCTCGGCAACACCATCATCGTCGTCGAACATGATCCCGACGTCATGAAGGCCGCCGATCACATCATCGACCTCGGCCCCGGTGCCGGCGAACATGGCGGCACCATCATCTTCCAGGGCAACTACGCGGAACTGATCGCCGACCGCAACGGTTCCCTCACCAGTCAGTACCTTCGCGGCGAAAAACAGGTTGCACGTCGCAAGCATCACAGGGAGCCGGATCCCCGCAAAATGGTTCGCCTCTACGGGGCCTGGCTGCATAATCTGAAAGGCGTGGATGTCTCCATCCCCCTGGGTGTTCTCACCGTCGTCACTGGCGTGTCGGGTTCCGGCAAATCCACCCTTGTCCATGACGTGATCTTCAAGTCCCTGCAGGCAAAGTTGCAGGGCACACTGAACTCCGAAAACGCCGGCGCCACTGAGGACGAATCGTCCGATACCGCTGATGCGCCCCGCATGGCCTGTTCCCGCATCGAAGGTGCAGACCTCATCAGCGATCTCGTCATGATCGATCAGACCCCGATCGGCCGAACGCCCCGCTCGAACCCAGTCACTTACATCAAAGCTTACGACATCATTCGCGGCCTGTTCTCCGCCACGCCCGCCGCCGAAAAACGCGGCTACACCGCCGGACACTTTTCATTCAACGTGCCAGGGGGACGCTGCGAAGTCTGCCAGGGGGATGGCACTGTCACCGTGGAAATGCAGTTCCTCGCCGATGTGGAACTCACCTGCGAAGAATGCAAAGGCACCCGCTTCAAGAGCGCCATCCTGGACATCAGGTACAAAGGCCTGAACATCCACGAAGTGCTCGACCTGACCGTCCGGGAAGGAATCGCCTTCTTCCAGGACACCACGCGCCTGGTCACGAAACTGAAACTGCTGGACGAAGTCGGTCTCGGCTATCTTCGTCTCGGCCAGTCCGCCACCACGCTTTCCGGCGGCGAAGCCCAGCGCGTCAAGCTCGCCGCACACCTCGCTCAGGCGACTAACAGAGGCACCCTGTTCATCTGCGATGAACCCACCACGGGCCTGCATTTCGACGACATCACGAAACTGCTCACAGCCTTCGAACGACTCATCGATAACGGCGGTTCCCTACTGGTGATCGAGCATAATCTCGACGTAATCCGCGCAGCGGACTGGATCATCGATATGGGTCCGGAAGGCGGCGCAGCAGGCGGCCGCATCGTAGGGGAGGGAACTCCCGAAGACGTTGCCGCCCTGCCGGATTCCCACACAGGCCATTTCCTGCGTAAGCAATCCGCTCTTACTGCACTGTAATCGACACTGGTTTTGCCGTCACGCCGCCGATCGTCAGCGATACGGGCTGGCTGCCCGCCGCGATATTGCCGGGCACAGTCACATTGATCTGATACAGCCCTGGCAGACCCGGCGTCAGACCGCTGTAACTGACCTGCGCCGCCTGCCCGCCGATCGACACGGTTGGCACAGTTGTCGTCCGCGCCAGCGCGGTGGCTGATGCGACGTCGCCCGATGCCGGCTGACTGCTCACCGGGCCCAGGCTGTTCGCGTACAAAGCAACCGTGCTGCCCCGTTTCGCCGGGTTCGATGCGGTAATCACAGGATTCGCGGTGTTCAGCGGATCGATCGCTGCCACCACGCCCGAGCCAATCGGATTATCGAAAAATGCAGGCGCGTAAGCGGCGATCTGCACCGGCAATACGTTGCTCGTGTTGCCGTTTACAATCACCTTCACCTGCGCCGAACTCTGCCCCTGCATTTCCCAGGGCACCTGCGCATTAATCTGCCCCGCGCTCACAAAAACCAGACGCGCGGGCACACTGATTCCGGCCGAAGGCACGTCGAAGCTCACGTTTACCTTGGCGATCGCCATCGGCAGGGCGGCTGTACTGGTCACATCGGTCTTGTCGCTGAGCCCGGCTCCATAGATGGAAAAGTACGAGCCCGGCACGATGGGCGCACTCGCTGTTGTGTTTGCCGAACTCACGATGCCGCCGGGGGTGATCGCCGGAGCATTGCGGACCGTGCCGGTGTACGTATACTCGAGCTGGTTAAAGCGGGTGCACGTGCCAAGGCAGCCCTCGATCGTGTACGCACCAGCCGTCTGCCCGGCCCTCGCTGTCGCTGTTGCAATCCCATAGACATTCGTGGTGGTGGAAATATTCGTCAGCGTCACAGGCGCGCTGCCGCTGTTCACACTGAAGTTGACCGCGGCCCCTGACACGGGCACGCCGCTGCCATCGGTAACCCGGAAAGCAATAACCTGATCGGGAAACACCTGGCCCACTGACACGTCATTAGCGTCGCCGGAGATCGGAAGGAAGTTAGTGGCGACCGTGCTTCCTACCAGGAACAAGTAGGGAACACGCAGCGGTACCGCGCTGCCCGCAATCGTAATCGCTCCGGAGTAAATGCCTGCCGCGGGCACAGTGCCGGAAAGGGTACCCATCACTGTTGCTGACGCCCCGGCGGCGAGAGAAACGGTCGGTTTATCTACGGCCAGTTGCGCCCCGCCACCAGGTCCTGACGCCACCACTGCCAGCGTGAGATTCAGGGCCGTGCTGCCTGTGTTTGTCACAACGAACGGAATACTGCGTGGCAACGCGCCAGTCGCCAGAGCCCCGTAAGAAAGCGTGGCCGGAACTACCGTGACATTCGTCTGAACTGCCCGATCCGCGGCCACCTTACCGGCACCCGTCTCCAGGATGTCGGTTGGCTGCCCGGCGTCGTCCGTCACCACCTCCTGCCCGGCGGTGTTCAGCAGTGCCGATTTGATCTGCGCCGCCGTATACTTTGGATGATTCTGCTTCACCAAAGCTGCAGCGCCCGTAGTCAGAGGGGTTGCGAAGCTGGTGCCCGCCGACGCAACATAACCAGTAGAGCTGTACAAATCTCCCAGCGGATCAAAGCTCTGCGCGCCCATCAGGATCAGATCGCCCTTCGAACCTCCCCCGGCCACGGCCAGAATATCCGGCTTGAGCGCGTTTGTCCCCATCGCCGGCCCGGCCGAGGAATAGAACACCAGCTGGTTTGTTTGAGTGAGGGGCGTCTCAACTGCCGCAGGATCGATCGTCACCTCGTATCGCGGAGTTGCATCGATGAACGCCTTCAGGTTTACTCCGTCACTGTTCGAAATGGCAACAGCGGGCTGCGAAAAGTCGAATAAGTTGCCCGGTGAAACAGGGTAATCCGTGCTGCCGGTGTAGTCGTAGAAGATCACACCGGTCGCTCCCGCGTTCACGGCGTTCGTCATCTTGGCCGAGAATGTACACCCGGCGCCGGCCGGGCTCCGTTGCACGAGTGCGAAGCTTCCGTTAAGCGATCCCGGCGGCAGCGCTGAACAGGCGTATCCATCATCGCCAAGGCTTGCCACATCCAGCAACGGAGCGGCGTGAGCGCCGTAAGAAGGGTCTGATGAATCCGAAGGTTGAGCGGCAATCAAATTCAGATTAGCCGGAACATCACCCGTCACTCTGATCCCAGGCAGGAAGCCATGCGAGTTCGTGATCCCGCCCACCGCGATCACAGAGGGAGCGTTTGCCGGTGAAGAAACGGAGTTGTAGGTTGGCGCTCCACCCAGGCCGTTCGATCCCTCATTTCCCGCCGCCACGATAATCAGCGTGCCCGCTTTCGCGGCATCTTCAAAAGCTGCCGCAGTAAGATCGCATGGCACGCCCGCCCCTTGCCCGCAGGCCGCTCCTGTGTCCAGCGGCCCGGTAAATGCGACACCGCCAATCGACATGGAAACCATATCCATACCGTCGGCAACCGCATCTGACAACGCTGCGATCAGCACGTCGTCTGTGGAGTTGTCATTCACTCCCGGCGAGCCGAATACTTTGTAACTCCCCACCCAGGCTTTCGGCGCCATCCCTGTAATGGTCAGCCCGCCGGTGGTGCTGGCGTTACCGGCGGCAGCGGTCGCAACAGCCGTGCCGTGCCCTACCCGGTCACGTGCAGAATAGTCGTCGGGATGTGATGTCGCGGGATTAATCGCGCCTGTGCCCAGCGCCAGCCGCCGGACATAACTGCGCGCCACAATCACCTTGCTGTTAGTGAAGTTCGAGCAATTGGAAGGTGTGTCGCACTTGGGAAAGCCTGTCGGAACCGTCAGTCCGTTGTCCTGCATCGACGGATGGTTCTGATCGATGCCGGTATCGATGATGCCGATCTTGATGCCCTTTCCCGCATTGGGCATGCCTCCCAGCAGATTCCACGCTGCAGCGCTGTTCAGAAGCTGCGTCGCCTGGTTCAGATTGCGCTTATATTTCCGCAGCTGCACTACTCCGCTCACTCCGGGCAACGCCTTGAGTTCGTCCACCTGATCGGGAGAGGCCTTCACGAATACCGCGTTCACAAGCAGGCTGTTCGAGCCAGTCACGGTGAAATGCCGGGACTGCAGTTCGTTCATCAGGGAACTCTGCATTGCTTCCACCCGCGCGCGATAGCTCGTCGCCTCCACTGATTGCATTGCCAGACGGGAGGAATACCTCGATGCAAGTGGCGCATCCGCAAGCACCAGAGCGTAACGATCGGTCAGTTGGGCTGCACAAGGCAGCACGCTGAAAAGTAGCGCAACTGCTGGATAAAACGGCGTAAGACGAACTTTGAAGAGCAATGCTCTCTCCTGAGAAATGAAAATAGGGAATATAGATATCAGAGCAGCAAACGCTGCTCTGAGGCAAACGGTTTCATTGTTGATTTCTTTTCGCGGTTGAATTGTTCTTAATTCGAAACCCTTATTAACGCTCAAACACGAAATGAAGCGTCTGAGTTCCGGTCACGGCCTTCCCGTCTTTCACGGCAGGATCGAATCGCCATGCTCGCGCAGCTACAACCGCGCTCCTGGTAAGGTCGCTTTCCAGTCCCTTATGCGGCCGTGATACCGGCGTTGCGGAGGTGACTCGCCCGCGCGTGTCAACCTGAACCCGAATTTCGACCAGGACCTTTCCCCTGATCCGCGGCCGCAGGCTCGCAGGTACCACCGGAGCAACGCGATGGATTGCCTGCGGAGCAACTGTGCGGCGGACCGGTGCGGCTGAGGGCGTGGGCTCGGCGACTGCAGGCGTCCTGACAAGCCGGAACGACTCAGCCGAAACCCGTCCATCGCTGCCTGTCGCCTCCATCCGGAAAGTCACGTCGTTCCCGCGTGGCTCGTATTGATACATGCCCGATTCCAGGTCTCCAGGCGACAGATCGATCCCGTTCTGCTCGTCTCCGTCATGAACGAACAAGCGGACCAGTTGCGCCTTGTGCAGCACCGAAGCGTCCCGGTTCCAGGAGATCCGCCAGCTCTGCGATGACGGGTCCACATACAAGCCCAACGGCCGCGTAATCGCGGCGCCTGAAATCGGTGCGGGCGCGGGTGCGACAACCTGTTTGGAAAGCACTTGAGGCAGCAGCCAGACGGCACTGCCAATCAACGCAAGCGCCAGCAGAAACGGCCAGGAGCGGCGGAGTAGTTGCCCGGCCCCGGCCGTCGCACCCTCCTCAGGCTCTTCCGTTTCCTCCACCACCGGGCGGGGTTGCAGAAAGAATTCCCGCGCCGGGCGCACCGGTTCCGCAGCCTGGTCGAAATCCGGAACAAGCCGCCGCGCCTTCACATGTAATCGGTTGCGGAACGGAAAAGCAGGCTCAGCGAGTTCCGGCTCGCCGGAATTTCCAGGCAGGTAAAAGTGGGCGGTAAGCACGCCGGCTCTGTCAGGCAGAACCGTCATCACGAGAGTGTTCGACGGGCCATCGGAATCGGGAAATCCGTCCTTCCGCGCTGTCCCCCTGTAAAATCCGACCGTATCCGCCGGAGTATTGCCCGCATTCTCAAGTTTCTGGTAACGCTCGATGTGGAGGATGTCGGCCCCGCTCTCGTCACGCCGCCCCTGCAAAGCGCCATCCACTTCGCTTTCCGGAAACTCCTGAATGTCCCGCGTGATCCCGTCAATCACATTCGTGTGTATTCGGATCTCAAGCGGAACTCCTCCCGCCGGCACCTGTTCCAAACGCCAGGAAGAGTACTCCGCTTCCACCGGGCCCGCAGATTCAGTTGGGTCGAGCGCCAGAGACATCCATTCCTCACTGTTCCAACCGACGTACCAATGGTACTCCCGGTTCATGCATTCCGCGTATCTGAATAAGAATTAATGACATAGCGTCCTGAGCGTCCACCCGGAAACCCTGAAACCGACAATTCAGGGCCCGTCAACGAATCGCTAATAGTCCCGATACGTTGTTTTCATGGGATTGAAACGCACCGACAGATATCATCTAAAGATACAGGGCTTTCTATGAATAAACACGCAGTACGAATAGCATTTCTGTTCGCGTTCCCACTGTCGTCCACGGTTTTCGCGCAGACAACGGCTGGCTTCGGAGCAATTAACGGTGTTGTCACCGACGCCAGCGGCTCGGTTGTGGCCGGAGCGAAGATCGTTATCGACAACTCAGATAAGGGCATCCACCGCGAATTGGAATCCAGCGGCGCAGGCGCTTTTGCAGTACCCGCTCTGGTTCCCGCTCCCGGCTACAGTGTCTCGGTTTCCAAAACCGGCTTTGCAAATTTCGAGGCTAAGTCCATCGAAGTTGCTGTCGGCCAGATTGTCGCGCTCGGCGTAAAGCTGAACGTCAGTTCCGCCGCCACGAAGGTAGAGATAAACGATGTGGCTCCGGTCATTGAAAACGAAAAGACAGACGTCTCGCAGGTAGTCACCAGCCGTCAGATTCTGGACCTTCCCATCAACGGTCGTCGCGTGGATAACTTCGTTCTTCTTACACCTGGCGTCACGTCGGACGGTCCTTTCGGTCTTATTTCCTTCCGCGGCAACGCCGGTGGAAATTCCTTCCTGACCGATGGAAATGACACGACAAACCAGTTTTACGATGAAAACGCCGGCAGAACCCGCACCACGAATATCGCGCAGGATGCTGTACAGGAGTTTCAGGTGGTCACCTCGAACTTCCTCGCCGAATACGGTCGCGCGTCCGGTGGTGTCATCAACACGGTGACGCGCAGCGGCGGCAACGGCGTGAATGGCACTCTCTACTGGTTCTTCCGCAACCGCACGCTGAATGCGACGGACATTACGGCGAACCGCATCAATCCGCCGGAGTGGCGCCACCAGGCTGGCGCGAGCATTGGCGGCCCGATCATCAAGAACAAGCTCTTCTACTTTTTCAATGGCGAACTGCAGCGTCGTAACAACCCGCTGGTGTCTTCCAACATCATCACCGCGCTGTCGGCCAGCGGTCCCTTTGACGCCAACTACAATCTCCGCCCAACCGCCTGCGTCGCAGTCAACGGAGTTACGCCCTCTGCAGCCCAATGCGCAGCCGCAGCCGCTTATGTGATCGGTCGCATCAAGCCCCAGTTGATCCCCCGCACCAACGACACCAACCTGCTGTTTGGCAAGATCGACTACCGTCCGAATGATAAGAACGCCATCAGCATCAGTGCCAACTATCTGGACTTCCGCGCCTCCAACGGAATCCAGACGCAATTGTCGCTCACCGATGGCAGCGGCGTCGGGAACAACGCGGACACAAACGTTTTCAACCGCACCGGCCGCGTGGAATGGACGTTCGTTCCGTCGCCGAATGCGGTCAACTCCCTCCGCTATGGTTTCTTCAAAGATCGTCAATACGATCCCGCCAGCCCCAGCCTGCTTCCGTCCATCGGCCCCGTTACCCTCTCCGTCAGCGGGACCGCCGGCAGCAACCTGGGATATGCCAATGGCTATCCCCGTTTGAATCCGAGCGAAAAGCGCAACCAGATTGCGGATTCACTCTCCTGGAACGTCGGGCCGCACGCCCTCAAGTTCGGCGCCGATTACGCCAACATCGAAGATTATGTCGATCGCCTGGCGAACCGCTACGGTACTTACAGCTACCCGAACTTCTCGGCATTCGCTCTGGATTTCAGCGGCAATACCACCGGCACCAGAAACTACGCTTCTTATTCCCAGGCATTCGGGAATCCCAAAGTGGATACTGTTCTGAACGAGATTGCGTTCTTCGTGCAGGATCAGTGGCGCGTCACGCCGAGGCTCATCGTTAGCCCGGGCGTTCGCTATGAGTACACCGCGTTGCCCCAACCGAAGATCTCCAATCCGGCATTTCCGCAAACAGGCGTTATCCCGGAGACGAAGAAGAACTTCGCCCCGCGTATCGGCGTTGCTTATACAGCTACCGACAAAACGGTTGTGCGGGCAGGCTACGGACTGTTCTTTAACCGGTACACTTCCTCCACTGTTGAAAACGCGTTTCTCACCAACGGGATCTATCAGCAGACGTTCACGCTGGGTACCCCGGCGCTCATCGCGGCAGGCGGACCGGTCTTTCCGAACGCGCTCTCCGCGCCTTCCGGCGTAGCCGGCACCCCGGTCATTTCGTTCCTCGACAAGACCTGGCGCAATCCGTATTCGCAGCAGGCCACGGTGGCTGTCGAGCACCAACTTGCCAAAGACACGAGCCTGACTGTCTCTTACGTTTGGAGCCTCGGTTTGCACCTTCTCCAGACGCGTGACCTGAACGTCACTACCCCCACAACTAGTTACACCTATCCGATTCTGGATTCCGGCAATAACCAGGTGGGCAGCTACACCACCCCCATTTACTCCTCGGTTCGCCCCAATCCGTCGTACAACGGTATTTACCAGCTGGAGTCCGCAGGCAAAAGCTATTACGATGGCCTGCTGGTGCAATTGAACAAACGTTATTCGAACTGGCTTGTGGGCAACGTTGCTTATACCTGGAGCCATTCCATCGATAACAACCAGGGTGGCGGCGGTAACACCCTGTTCGGCTCCAGTTTCGCCACGTCGGTCTTCAATGGCGATTACAACGGCGAGAAGGGCAACAGTTCGAGCGATCAGCGGCACCGCCTGGTGGTCAACGCCATCATGGCGCCGACGTTCACACACAACACCGATTGGGCTGCTCGCTACCTGATCAACGGCTGGCAGCTCTCGCTGGTTGACGTGGCAGCATCTTCGTTCGGCATCTCGCCCACCATTAACGCGTCCGTCGGACCGTTCCTCCCGGGCGCGACCACTGCGCTGTCGAGGCTCAGCACTTTCTCCATCAATGGTCTCGGCGGATCTTCACGTGTGCCCTTCGAAGATCCGGCATTCCTGAAGCTCGGGAACATCTACCGGCTGGACGCCCGCATTCAGAAATCGCTGCCGATTTCTGAACGTGTGAAACTAAACCTGTTCTTTGAAGCCTTTAACGTCTTCAACCACGTGCAGGTCGCTGGTGCCGGGGCTCGCAATGCTACCCAGTACAACACCGTTCGGCAGACAACAGGCCCGCTCGCCGGTCTCACTGCCCTGGTTCCGAATCCCTCTTACGGAGTGATTGCGGCAACCCAGGCTCCCCCGGACGGCACCACCGCGCGTCGTGCACAGGTCGGTCTCCGCATCCTGTTCTAAATTTGTCCTGCACTCGATGGCCGGGGCTCCGAGGAGCCTCGGCTTTTTTTGCTACCAGCGCAACAGCACCAGCTCCGAACAGAACCCCGGCCCCATCGCTGCCAGCACGCTCCACGTGCCACGCTCCGGCCGTCGGTTCATCATCGTATCCTCCAAAACCATCAGCACCGAAGCCGACGACAGATTCCCCATCCGCCGCAGGCAGTCCCACGACGCAGCCAGAGCCTTCTCATCCACCCCGAGCGCCTGCTGCGTGGCGCGGAGCACCTTCGGGCCGCCCGTATGCAGCACCCAGCATCCGACGTCGTCACGCGTCAGACCGTGCTCCCCCAGGAAGACATCCATGTCGCCGCCCAGGTTCTTCGCCACCACATCAGGCACCTCCGGAGAAAGCACGATTCGGAAGCCCGATTCCGAAATATCCCAACCCATCACCCGCTCGGTGTCAGGATAAAAAATGGACTTCGTCGCGATAATGTCCACTCCGGGTTGCGAATAGCTGTCGCCAGCGACAATCACCGCCGCCGCGCCGTCCCCAAACAGCCCGGTCGAGATCAGATTCGCCACAGTCAGGTCGTCTACCTGAAGTGTCAGGGAGCAAAGCTCGACGGACAGCAAAATCGCGCACTGATCCGGATACGCCTTCACGTAATCTGCCGCCCGCGCGATTCCAGCCGCTCCCGCCACGCACCCGAGTCCAAAGATAGGGACACGCCGGATGTTGCGCGACAGCCCCATGCGATTAATCAGCCGCGCCTCGATGGAAGGGCTTGCAATCCCGGTCACGGAGACAAAAAAGAAGGCTCCCGGATCCGCATGCTGCAGCCCGGCAAGCCGAATGGCCTTGCAAACCGCCTTCTGTCCCAGGTTCTGAGCGGTCTCGATCCAGACATTGTTCGCTTGCCCGAAGGTGAGCCCAGGATAATCGTCTATGGGCAGGGAGAGGAACCGGCTCTCCACCCCGACATTGGAATGCAGCAGTTCCAGTTTGCGTCCGTCAGGAAGCCTGTCGCCCCAGTGCCGGAGAAATGCCTCCACAAGTTCATTCTGCGAGTAATGGTGCGCCGGAAAGGCGCTTGCCGCCGAGAGGATTCTCATTAAGAGCTTAGTTCAGCTTAGCCAACTCTTCACGGTAGAGCCGGTTTCCGGGGAACTCTTTGGCGAGCCACAGCAGCTTTTCCTTTGCTCGCGCGGGAACCCGGTTCCTCAGGTCGGCCACGGCCAGCAGAAGACGGGCATACGGCAGAAGGTAATGGCCTTTTTCAGCGGTGAGCTGCATCTTCTCCATCCCGACACTTTTGTCGGTCTGCGCCCCGCCGAAACGCAGCAGCCAGCGAACAGGTGCCGGTTTCAGGCTCAGCAGGTAATTCTCCAGCGCAATTGCGATCCAGGCATCATAATATTCCGGATGCCTCGCCAGCAGTTTCTCGGCAATCTGACGGCTTTGCTTCACCTCGGCCAGCCCTGCCATTTGGCGCTTTTCGATCAGCGCCAGGTAATCTGCATGCAAACCGAGCCGCAGAGTTCCCGCCAGTTGGGCGTTGGCGTCATTCGGGTTTTTCCGAAGCGCCGCATCTGTCAGCTTTTGGGTCCTGGCTAATTCGGCTTCGAATTGTTTTTTCACTGCTGGATCGGACGCTGGTTTGTGCAGATCAAGGAATGGCTGGTCCTCCACCCAGAATTCCGACTGTAGAATCTTCAACCGATCGAATTCGGAAAAGAGATAAGCGGCCGCATTCGACACGGAGCCCATCGGATCCTCCGGGTGCATTTTCGAGTAATCCGTGAACGTGTGATGGGCCTCGGCAAACTGCAGGTTGTACATCTGGCGGAAGCCGCGATCCAGCGGCATGCTGTCCACCAGCGGCTCGGCCCGGAGCGCGCAGATCTGAAAAAGCAAAGCCATCAGTGCGATTGGCTTCGATTTGTGCACGGACATCTATATAGTCCAACGCCTGAGCGCCCGATATTGTTACGCTGACTTGTTGGCACGTAGAAAGACTCTGCCGCCCGCGGCCTCCACGGCGATCCTGATCGCGATCTATTTCGCCGTTACGTTACTGATTCCACGGCCTCAAACCGTAAAACCAGAAGGGTGGCGTCTGCTCGGCATCTTCGCCGCGACCGTAATGGGTCTGATTTTTCAGCCCATTCCTGGTGGCGCGCTGGTCCTGATTGCTGTCACGCTCTCCACTTTACTGGCCGGCCTGACCATTCAAAAGGCGCTGTCCGGATTTGCCGATCCCGTGGTTTGGCTCGTCCTCTCGGCATTCTTCATCTCGAACGCGCTGCTGAACACGGGCCTTGCGCGCCGGATTGCGTTGCTCTTTGTCCGGACGTTCGGCCGCACTTCGCTCGGCGTCTGCTATGCGCTCGGGTTTACAGATCTGGTGCTGGCCACAATCATTCCCTCTTCCGGCGCCCGCTCCGGCGGTGTAGTCTTGCCCATCGCCCGCTCGGTTGCGGAACTTTACGGTTCGGAACCCGGCCCTACCTCGGTCCGCCTCGGCTCGTTTCTGATCGTTGGCGTATACCAGTCGGTCTGCGTCGTGTCCGCGATGTTGCTGACCGGCCAGGCCGCTAACGCTCTCGCTGCGCGAATGGCAGGACAGTTCCTCCACTACCAGATTACGTGGGTAAGCTGGCTGCAGGCCGGCATCGCACCGGGCCTGCTGTCGCTTGCCCTTGTGCCGTGGATCGTCTACCGCCTGCACCCTCCCACCGTTCGCAAGACTCCCGAGGCTGCGGCGTTTGCCAGCCGCGAACTGGCCGCCATGGGACGGATGAGCCGCCAGGAACTCATCGTCTGCGTCGTCTTCGCCAGCGTGTGCGGTCTTTGGATCTTCTCGAAACTGGATGCCAGTATTCCGGCGCTGCTGGGCGCGAGCGTGCTTCTGGCCAGCGGCGCTCTCAACTGGGCGGATCTGATAGCCGACCGGATCGCCTGGGACGTGTTTATCTGGTACGGCGGCTTGTTCGAACTGGCGCGGGCACTGGGTGAGGCGGGAGTTACCCAGGCACTGGCCAATGGAGTAGGCGCGGCGCTCGCCCCGTACAGCGTGGTCACGCTCTTTATCGTGGCGCTCCTGGTCTACTTCTACAGCCACTACGGCTTTGCCAGCATCACGGCCCATACGCTGGCCATGTACCCGGCCTTCTGCGCCGTGATGCTGTCCCGTGGCGTGCCGCCCGGCCTGGCCGCGTTCTCGCTCGCGTGTTTTGGAAACCTCTGTGCGGCACTGACGAACTACGGCACCACGCCCGCGCCGATGTTCTTCGCGCAGGGCTACGTGACGTTGGGAACGTGGTGGCGAATCGGCTTTATCGTTTCGCTGGCGACACTGTTCATCTGGAGTACGGTCGGGTTTTTGTGGTGGAAATATCTGGGAATCTGGTGATGATCAGGACTATAATCTTCGATCTCGGCAAAGTAATTGTTCCGTTTGATTTCAATCGCGCTTACAAACAAATGGAAGTGCATTGCGGTACTCCCGCAAAGGAAATCCCGCTGAAACTGGTCGACACCGGGCTGTATCGCCGGTTCGAATCCGGCCTCATCCAGCCCCGCGAGTTCGTGGAAGAAATCACCACGCACCTGGGTATCAGGGTCGGGTACCAGGATTTTTGTGACATCTGGACCTCGATATTCTTTCCCGAAACACTGATTTCGGACGAGTTCATGGCTCAACTCGCTCAGCGCTACCGGCTGGTGCTGCTCTCGAACACCAACTTCATTCACTTCGAAATGATCCGCGCCGGCTACCCGATTCTGCGTCATTTCCACGCCTTTGTGCTGTCTTACGAAGTCGCGATTATGAAGCCGGCAGCCGGCATTTACCATAAAGCGATTGAGGCTGCCGAATGTAAGCCGGAAGATTGCTTCTTTATCGACGACATTCTGGAGAATGTGGAGGCGGCGCGGGCGGAGGGAATAGAAGCGGTGCAGTTTTTATCGGTCGAACAACTGGAAGAGGAAATGCGGACGCGCGGAATTATCTGAGCGTCCGCATCAGGATCAGCTAAGCAAACCGCCGTGCCCCAGGCAGGCCAGTTCCCAGGTCGAAACCCGATAGCGGGCCATCACCGGCGGCAGCAGCAAATCGATCACGTTCGGCTTCAACGAGCGGAAGCAGCCCGGAGCCGAAAGTATCGGCGTGTCGTCTTTGTAGCCCATTAACAGTAGATTGCCCGGTTCTACCGGCACAAGAAACCGTTCGATCTGGCAGCCGATCCTCTCCATGGCGCGACCGACCACGTCGTCCGGTCCAGCCGGTGCCGTTGTGGAAGCGATCAGGATCCCAGCCGGTTTCGTGCGCAACAATTGCTGCAAGCCACGGGACACGTGTTCCTCGTTCTCCAGCACCGCCACGCTCTGATGAGCACGCAGCCCGAATCTTTCAAGTTTCTGCCGAAGTACCGACTCAAACAGCGCCTTTCCACGATCGCCGTTAATGGGATCGCAATAAAGCACCGCAATGGAAGCGCCCCGCGCGGGCCGCGCCTGCATAATTGGCCCGCGATCCTTCAGCATGTTCAAAGAACCTTCAAAATCCGACTTCGCTATGGCAAAAGGCGCGCTCTTAATTGTTGCGATTCTTTGCCCTGCAGCCGCGAAGCTGAAGTTCAGGGTAGTGGCAATTACCAGTCCTGTGGTGCAATTCACCTGGCGGAGCAGTTCTTCGTCCACCAGAACACAGCAGTCTTCTGTGGCGATAAGATTCGCCCGGCCCCCCGGAGCAAGCTGGATCTCATAGCAGCCGCACGCCATTTCTGCTGCAATGGCACACACTGCCTGCTCTTCCGGCACTTCGTCCTCGTCCAGTTCTGCAACCCAGATATGGTCCAGCCCTTCAGACCGCAGAATCCGAATATCCTCTTCCCGAAGAATATGCCCCTTTGCAAGAAGTTTCTTTCCGCCCGGCCGGAAGATGGCTGAGGAAAGAATTCGCCCGGTACTTTGCTGAATTTCGATGGTCTGTGCTTTCATGACTTTGGTTTACTCCCGTGAGATTGACGAGTTTAAATCCGTATCGTTAAATGTTGCTGTTTAGCTTTGAAATACAAGACTAATGTTATCTTGGTATGGGCTTTTTCTCACAAAAATAATCCAGGGAAAATACGGATCAAAGATTTTGGGCGGGGTTTCGGACTAAAAGGGGCAGGAAAAGCAAAGGCCGGACCATTTACGGATCCGGCCTTAAACCAGGTTGATAATCAGATAACTACTGTAATTACACCGCGACCGGTTCTTCTTCCTTCTCGGCAGGCGCCATTTCCCGTCTGTATTTACAGCCCGCTGCCGGGCATTGCAGGAAAGCGCCGGCCTTCAGGTATTTCTCCGTTAAATAGGCGCTGCCGCAGTCCGGACACTGCTCCGCGACAGGTTTAGCCCATGCCACGAAGTCGCAGTCAGGGTAACGATGGCACCCATAGAACGTCTTGCCCCGCTTGGACCGGCGTTCCACGACCTCGCCGTCCGTGCAATTCGGGCACTTCACGCCAATTGTTTTCTGCTTAACGTGCTTACACGTTGGGTAATTGCTGCAGGCCGTGAACTCGCCAAAACGCCCGTACTTCTGGACCATATTGCTGTCGCACAGCGGGCATTTCTCGTCCAGAATGACATCGGCTTTCTTTTGCGCGCCGCCGATCTGCTTGGTGGTTTTGCAGTCCGGGTATCCGGAGCATGCGAAAAAGGTCCCAAAACGGCCTTTCTTCAGCACCATGGTGCGGCCGCAATTCTGGCAGTATTCTTCATCGCCCTGCTCAGCCAGGTCGGCATTATCGATGTCCGGTAGGTCGACGGTCAGCTCACGTGTATAGGTACATTCCGGATATCCCGTACACGCAAGAAAACTACCGTGTTTGCCCCACTTAATGACCAGCGGTTTACCGCACTTATCGCAAAGCAAATCGGTTGGTTTTTCCATCCGTTTGATATTGGTCATGTGCGTTTCGGCGTTGGTCAGGTCGGTGGTGAAACGCTCGTAGAACTCACCCAGAGCGTCGCGCCAGTCGCGCTTGCCCTCTTCGATGTCGTCCAGCTCTTCTTCCATCCGCGCCGTGTAGCGCACATCGAAGATGTCATTGAAGCTTTCGAGTAACAGGTCTGTTACAACCATGCCCAGTTCGGTGGGTTTGAATTTTCCACCTTCCTTGGTCACATATTCCCGTTCCTGAATAGTGGACAGAATAGAGGCGTACGTGGACGGGCGGCCCACACCGTCGGCTTCCAGCTTCTTCACCAGCGTGGCTTCCGTATAGCGCGGAGGCGGCTCCGTAAAGTGCTGCTCCGGCTTCACGGCGCGAAGTCTGAGTTCCTCACCCGCCGTGACGGCTGGCAGTTTGTGCTTCAGTTCTTCGTCTTCTTCGTCCTTCTGGTCTTTTCCTTCCTCGTACACCGCCAGGAAGCCATCGAATTTCATGACGGAACCGGTAGCCCGGAAGGTGTATTCGGCGCCGCTCTTCCCGTTCGCGCCGGTGTCGATAGTAGTCTGATCCAGCAGCGCCGGGTTCATTTGGGACGCGATGAACCGCATCCAGATCAGCTTATACAGCTTCAGCTGATCTTCCGCCAGGAAGGGCGCCACATCGTCCGGGGTCCGCAGAGCGGATGTCGGGCGAATCGCTTCGTGGGCGTCCTGGGCATCTTTCTTGGATTTATAAATGTTAGGCGTGGCCGGAACGTACTGCGCGCCGTACTTCGATTCCACGAAGCCGCGCACTTCCGCGAGGGCCTCTTCGCCGATACGCGTGGAATCGGTACGCATATAAGTGATGAGACCGACCGAACCCTCGCTGCCAACCTCAACGCCTTCATAGAGTTGCTGGGCAAGCATCATAGTTCGCTTCACGCTGAAACGAAGCTTGCGGGAGGAATCCTGCTGCAATGTGGAGGTAATAAACGGGGCGACGGGATTGCGCTTTTTCTCTTTTGTTCCGACTGAACGGACGATGAAATTCGCCCCCTCCAGATCCGCCACCAGGGCGTCAGCCGTGGCTTGATCCGGAATTTCCGGCGTCTCTTCACCTCTGCGCGTGAGGCGCGCGTCGAAATAAGGAGTCTTCTTCGCGGCGAGATTGACGTCCAGCGTCCAGTATTCCTGTTTGATGAACGCCCGAACTTCCCGCTCGCGGTCCACAATGACGCGCACCGCGACTGTCTGGACACGACCGGCCGAAAGACCGCGCCGGACTTTGTCCCAGAGCAATGGAGAGATTTTGTAACCGACCAGGCGATCCAGCACCCGGCGCGCCTGCTGCGCGTCGACCAGGTTGATGTTCACCAGCAACGGCTTTTCAAAAGCCTTCTCGATCGACTTCTTCGTGATTTCGTTAAACATTACCCGGAGGAATTGCGGGGCGCCACCCTCCAGTGTTTTCTTGGACTTAAGCTCTTCCTGAAGATGCCAGCAGATCGCTTCGCCTTCGCGATCAGGATCGGCTGCGAGATAGATGATGTCAACTTTTTTCGCCGCATCCTTCAGTTCCTGGATGAGCTTCTTCTTACCTTCAATGACTTCGTACTTCGGCTGGAAGCCGTTTTCGACGTCCACCGCGAGGTCACGCTTAGGCAGG
The DNA here is from genome assembly GCA_030838885.1 of Bryobacterales bacterium. GTDB lineage: Bacteria > Acidobacteriota > Terriglobia > Bryobacterales > Bryobacteraceae > BOG-234. Next base: position 20,714 of record JAUZEU010000576.1, read on the forward strand.
TCTTTTATGTGACCCAGGGAAGCCTTCACAATGAAGTTTTTCCCTAAGTACTTGTTGATTGTTTTTGCCTTCGCCGGTGATTCGACGATTACGAGAGCTTTTGCCATATCCTTATTAACTGCTTTCCCAGAGTAAACCACCCCTCGACTACGAACGACCCGGAGCGCCGTCGAGAGTCCGGCGACCTGGCTACCACACTTTAACAAAGTTCCTTCCGGGCTGTTGGCGAACCAGCCCGAGGATTTCCAGTTCGAAGAGCGCCGCCATGATCTCCGAAGGCGATAATTCCTCAATGGAATCGACTAGTGTGTCGAGGTGGGTCGTCGCGTCGACCTTAAGGCGACCCAGCACCTGCCGGGCGGCCTGGGCTTGCGGCCCTGGTAAATTCTGTTCGGGTTGTACAGATGCGGCCCGATTGCCGGAAGTTTCAGCGGTCGTTCCGGATGAGGTTGAAGAATCGAGGCCAAGCCCCTGATTCAAAATGCGTTGGCGACCTTCATCAATGAGACGCCTCTGGGCCGCCGGGGGAAGTTCCACGACGACATCATTCCAGTCCTGCACCAGTTTAGCCCCCTGCTTGATCAGCAGGTTTGGACCCCAACTCATTTTGGAGGTGATGTTGCCTGGAACGGCGAACACCTCGCGTCCCTGATCGATCGCCAGACGCGCCGTGATGGCGGAGCCGCTGTATTGAGCGCCCTCCACCACCAAAAGGCCGCAGCTCAGACCGCTGATGACCCGGTTCCGGATGGGGAAATTCTGAGGGAACGCAGTCGATCCCATGGGGAATTCCGACAGGATCAACCCTGTAGCCGCAATTTCAGCAGCGAGCTTGCGGTTCTCCGATGGATAGATAACATCGACTCCACACCCTAAAACCGCAATCGTGGCGCCCCCGGCAGCGAGGCAGGCCTTGTGTGATGCTGTGTCGATCCCCCTTGCCATTCCGGAGGTGATGGTGAGACCGGCTCTGGCCAGATCGCCTGACAGCCGTTCGGCAGCCGCGACACCGTAGGGCGTTGGGTGGCGCGTGCCGACCACCCCGAGGCAGATGCTGGAAAGCAATCCTGTGTTTCCGCGCGCGAACAGGAGCGGTGGCGGATCGTAAATGCGGCGGAGAGGTTCCGGGTACCGTGCGTCCCCCAGCGGAATCAGCTGAGCGCCCGCGGATTTCAGGATTTGCTGCTGCCCGGCCGCATCTTCAAAACTGCAGCCGCTGGACACTGAGCGGGCAAGCGCGCCGCCCAGGCCCGCGTGTTCGAGCTCCGCCGGCGACGCGTTAAAGATCGCGCGCGGGGTTTGGAATTTTTCCAGCAGCACGTTCGACCTGCGCGTTCCAAGGCCGGGAACCAGCCGGAGCGCCAGCCAGAAGAGTTCTTCCTCGGTGCTCAAAGGGGGCGGGGGAGTAGTGAGTGAGGCGGTCATGTTGTTTTCAGTAAGCTGGGGTGGTGAGGGTAAATAACTCTAGTTGCGGCCGGACGTTCTATTTCTCATGAAAAAAGACAGCGATTATTTTGAAGGGTACGAGCCGCAGTTGATCTACATCGCGAAACGGTTGAGAGACGCCAAACCCCTGGAATCGATTCTGACGGACGCTGGTATAGATTTCGGCGTGGAACCGGACGAGTACTATGGTGGCGTGATCTTCCGGCGCATCCGGACCGGCGCTTTCTTCTATGTCAGGCCCGGGTTTCGTGAGCAGGCGGTTGCGGTCATGCAGCAGAACGGCTATAAGCCGGAGGCTGAGCAGACAGGCACTGGCGAGACTGTGTAACGCGCATCGCGCGGCTTGGCTTACAATACGGATGGAGGCATTACCTTTACATGGGTCCGCTGGGTACTGGAGAAATCGTGTTCATCTTCGTTCTCGCCCTGCTGCTGTTCGGTCCGAAGGAATTACCGAAGATCGGCAAGACGATTGGGAAGGCTATGACCGAGTTCCGCCGCGCGCAAAGTGAGCTGAAGTCTACCTTTGATCGCGAGATGGTAAACCTGGAGCGGGAAACCGGAATCAAGGAGTTGGTGGAGACCAGCTATCAGCCAGATAGCTATAACTACGATTACTCCTCACACGATTCGTCTTATTACGACGGCTCGTACGATTCCACCGTAACCAACACGACGACAACCGGTGCATCCGCAACTCTGGGCGCTGGGTCATCGGCTCCGCTTCAACTCGAAGCGGCTGCCGGCTCGATCGCCAGCGGGCATATGGAGGCCGGGCATGGGGAACATGCCGCGGTTTCTGAAACGCCTGCCGCGAATGGGCATTTTGAACCCGGTCATGACGCCGTTTCTCACGAAACCGCGCCGGTGGCCACCGAGAAGCCGGTTAACAGCTAAAGCAGCCAATGGCATTTCCCGACGACCCGCAGGGAGCAGAGACTCCCTCCAGCGAAACTGCGCCACATTTGCATGACGACCTTCCGCCTCATCAGGGCGAACACTCGCCTGGGGTGTCGGGAGACGTATTGACGGAGACCCCGTCGTCCTATTCGGATGACTGGTCTTCGTCAGGACACAGCGAAAGCACTGTTTCGCTGACTCCGCCAACACCCCCGGTCTCACGGCCGTCTTACACGCCAGCGCCACCGGCAGAACCTTCGGTATTCGGCGGTATGCTTGGTGGACTCCTGGGCGGCAAGGGTCCGCCACCTAAGCCGCCCGGATCTTCCGACGAAGACGAGGAAGACGAAGAGGGCATGTCCCGGATGAGTTTCCTCGAGCACCTGGAGGAACTCCGAAAGCGGTTAATTCTGGCGCTTGCGGGCGTGGGGGTGGCGTTCGTTCTTTGCCTGCTGTTCAGCGATCAGCTTTGGGCCATCGTTTTTGAGCCGGCTGGCGCCGCTCTCAGGGCCTTACACGTTGTTCCTGCGACGCTCCGGCAGATTTCTCCAATGGACGTCTTCCAGATTTTCTGGATGAAGGTACCCATCCTGTTCGCGGTTTTCCTCTCGTCGCCCTGGGTGCTGTACCAGGTTTGGGCGTTTATCGCGCCGGGCCTGTATAAGAAGGAGCGCCGCTATGCGGTGCCGTTCGTGCTGTCGAGCGCCGGCCTTTTTATCCTTGGCGGTTTGTTCGCCTACTTCATTGCCTTCCGGTTCGGCCTGGAATTTCTTCTCGGGCTTGGGATCGGCAAGGGCGTGGATCCGGGGGTCAGTGTCACCGAATATTACGACCTCTTCGTGGACGTGATGCTGGGCGTTGGCATTGTGTTCGAAATTCCGGTTCTCCTGTTCCTGCTCACGCTGATCCATGTGGCGAGCCCCGCATTTCTGGTGCGACACAGCCGCTACGCCATTCTAGCGATCGTCGTCTTGGCGGCCTTCATTACGCCGACCGGGGATATTTTCAACCTGACCCTCTTCGCTACCCCGATGATTGTTCTGTTTTATGTCGGGATCTTTGCGAGCTACCTGCTCGTCCTGAAGCGCGAGAAGCGACGCTTCCCGTGGGCGAAGTTCCTGAAGATAGCGGCAATCGCCTTAATTTTGCTGGGGGGCGCATCATTCTTCATTGCGCGGTACTATGGTTATCATTTTGTGCCCAAGTGGCCTCCGTTTGTGAAATGATGCCCTAATCATGGACCTGTATCGTATTATCGACACCCTGCTGGAAGAGCGGAACCGGCTCGACCGCCTGATTCGATCACTGGAAGCAATGGGTCCACCGAGACCAGCTAACCGCCAAAAGAAAAAAGCGGAACTTCGCGGCAAGCCCGCCCGGAGGGCGATGGACCCTGTCGGGCGGAGCGAGGTTTCGGAGCGCATGAAGCGCTACTGGGCGGAGCGCCGGGCAGCGGCGCCCCCGCCTGAGGGCTGAAGGCTCAGGCGGGATTCTGCGGTTTGAAAAACCAAAGCCAAAAGTACTGCGTGCCTGCGCCGTGCCTGTGACGCGGCTCAAAGCCGCAAGCCCTCCCCATGGCGACTGCATCGTCGTCCGAAAACGGCACACCGAGCCACGTGTCTTCCGGTGCCGTTTTCAGGGACGCATCACCCTGCACCTGGAACTTAAAGAGCCCGCCGGGCCGCAGTAAACGATAGACTTCGTTCACATAACTCTGAATGACTTCCCGGCTGGGGATGTGCTGAAAGACGATATAGGAAAATGCGAAGTCCGCCTGGATCTCGCCCAGCACCCGCAAATCGGAGCCACTGTTCTGGAAAATGTGGGCATTGGGTTTGTCTCGTAATGCTTCTTTCGCCTGCCGCACCATCTCTCCGCTGATGTCTACCGCGTAAACCTGCCCGAAGACTTCGGAAAGAGCACGGGTGATGCGCCCGGAACCGCAGCCGATCTCCAGAACCGTCATGTCCCCGGGATCTTTGCCTCTGCAAACGTTCCCCATGTCGGTCAGGATCTCGTGATACACATTCTGCCGGCCCGATTCGAAGTACTCATCATCGCTCCATTCGGACCGGGCAGTGGCGACATAATACCGGGCATTTTCTTTGGCGCGCTCGTCCCATTCGCGTCGCATTTTTTCGACCAGCAAAGGGTCTGGTGGAGTGCTCACGGGGAGATTTGTCTCGGGTGAGTCTTCGCTACTGGTCATCTGTTATATTGTAATTGTTCCTGCCGGAGTGGGCGGATAGCTCAGTTGGGAGAGCACCGCGTTCGCAATGCGGGGGTCGAGGGTTCGAACCCCTTTCCGTCCACCAATCTTCTTTTTCTTCATTTGTTTGTACTCTTGCTTACGGCTGTTGCGCCTTTGTTGTAAGTCGGCGTCCTGTTGCGTTCCGGATATGTTTTTCCTGCCTTGACTGGGTCAGATACTTGACCCTAGACTCACGTTTAGTTATCGGAAAACGGGGTCCTTCTCGCCGTATCACACACACAGCCGGTTCAAAGGGCGGTTCCTCCGCCGGGCATTTCCTGCCTTCCAAACCAAAGCGGCAACAGGTAAGCGCGAGTAAAGTGCGCATTCTGTTCATCAGCTATGCCGGAGCGGAGAGCAGGGCTGAACGTGCACTCTTATGTCTGACGGAGCGGATTCGCGCGCTGGAGATTTCGCTTCTGTCCCCCGCCGGTGATCTGCAGAAACAAATTCTTCCATGGGGCGTGGAGTGTCGGCTGCTGAATGAATCAGGCGCGCCGTCTGGGCGCGCCATAGCGCAGATAAGAAACCGGGTGAGGGAGTGGAAGCCCGACATCATTCACGCTCTGAATACCAGGTCCGGAGTTTTGGCGCTTCTAGCTACAGTGGGGATGAGTGTCAGGGTCGTCTGGCAGGCCCAGGATGTTTGCTCAGAGAGTCCTCTGACCGCGGTCATCCGGGTCCTGCTCGCTGCTTCAGCACGCGCTCATGTTGTCCGTGTGGATGGTTACCTGAAGCGCAAGTCTGACAGGGTCCATGTACTGGATAAGGCAATAGATCCTATACTCTTCCATCCTGCAACGCGAACCGACCGGAGGGTGGATGCCAGTAGCCTCCGCAATGAGTTCGGATTTTCAACCGGGGCCTTTGTCGTCGCCATGGTCGGTCGAATAACAGCTAGTCAAGGCCAGCTGGAAATTATCCGGGCTTTTCCCGCCATCCTGGCCCGGATTCCCAGGGCCGTGCTCTTGATTGCAGGAACGCCGTTAAGCAAAAGCGACTGGGAGTATCGCGCCAGGATGGATCAGGCCATCAAGCATCTTGAACTCACCGGGCGAATATGTCTAACGGGTGAACAGCAGAATATGGCGCCCTTTTATCGTGGGATAGACGCCCTGATTGTGAATTCCGCAGCAGAGCCTTTTGGCCTGTCGATTCTGGAGGCTATGGCTTGCGGGCGACCGGTGGTTGCAGCGGACGTGGGAAGCGCGCGAAAATTCATTCAAAGCCGGCTTAACGGACTGCTCTACGAAACTGGCAATTACAGTGAGTTAGCGGAGCATTTAGTTGGATTAGCCGCCAGTTTACCGGGCAGAGATGAAATGGGAGCACGCGCGAGGGAGAGTGTTACCTGCCGATTCACGATTGATATCCAAAGAACACAACTTCTCGCTATATACAAACGGGTTCTGGATACCAAGCACCACTTACTCCGTACCACTCGGTTCAATAGTAAACAGTCTGATGCAACTGAGAGAGCCAGGCTGTGAAATAATAGTACGACAACACTACGAAAAGGTGCATTTCACACATGAATATTGCGATTATCGGTTCTGGTTACGTAGGGCTCGTCACGGGAGCAACATCGGCGTACCTGGGACACCAGGTGTGTTTTCTGGATGTCGACCAGAAGAAGATCGACATGCTTCGACGGGGCGAGTCTCCCATCTATGAGCCCGGCCTTTCCGAGTTACTTCGACTCAGTTCATCGCGAATTCGCTGCACCACGAACGGCGCTGAAGCGCTGCCTGACGCTGACGTCATTTTCATAACGGTGGGTACGCCTTTTCAGGCAGATGGCAGCCCGAATATGCAGTACGTGCGTGACTGCGCGTGGGAGATCGGGCAGTACCTCGATGGTAAATACAAGCTGATCGTAAATAAGTCTACCGTTCCCATCGGGAGCGGTAACTGGGTTGAATCGATTATCTGCGATTCGTATAAAGAGAAGAATGGTCATTTGCCCGAAGGGAGTTTCTCCGTGGCCTCGAATCCGGAGTTTCTAAAAGAGGGTACTGCGCTGCACGATACTTTCTATCCGGACCGTATTGTCATTGGATCTATGGATAGCCGCGCAATCGCTGTTCTTTCCGAACTCTACCGACCGTTGCTGAATCAGGACTTTACGCCGCCATCATTTCTGCCGCGCCCGGAAGGGTTCAGCGCTGCGCCGTTGGTCACGACCGATCTTGCCTCGGCGGAAATGATTAAGTATGCGGCGAATGCTTTCCTCACCGTGAAGATCAGCTTCATTAATGAGATGGCCTCGCTTGCCGAGAAAGTTGGCGCGGACGTCCGGCAGATCTCCCGTGGTATTGGTCTCGACTCACGGATTGGACCGAGGTTCCTGCAGGCGGGCCTTGGTTGGGGCGGCAGTTGTTTTGGGAAAGATACCTCGGCTCTTGTTTGTATGGGTAACGAGTATGGAACGAAGCTGCATATTGTGGAAGCGGCC
>JAUZEU010000578.1 GCA_030838885.1 Bryobacterales bacterium
CCGGCCAGCCAGATCGGCCTGGAGATCACCTCCAATCCCAAGGTCCGCAAGCTTTCTTTCACCGGCAGTACCGAGGTCGGCGCGAAGCTGATGGCACAATCCGCACCCGGCATCAAGAAGCTGGGCCTGGAGTTAGGGGGAAATGCTCCCTTCATCGTCTTCGAGGACGCAGACCTGGATGCGGCGGTTCAGGGAGCGATGGTTTGCAAGTACCGCAACACCGGCCAGACCTGCGTGTGCGCGAACCGTCTATTGGTACAGGACAGCATCTATGACGAATTTGTCGCCAAACTGAAGGTAGCCGTAGGCAAATTGAAGGTCGGCAACGGTCTCGAAGAGGGCATCACCCAAGGACCGCTGATAAATGCGGATGCGCTGCAAAAGGTGGAAGAGCACATTGCCGACGCGGTGCGCCGGGGCGCGCAGGTGGTAACCGGCGGCGCGCGCCACGAATTAGGCGGCAACTTCTTTCAACCGACGATTCTGAGTGACGTATCGTGCGAAGCGACCATCTTTCACGAAGAGAACTTCGGTCCCGTCGCGCCCCTCTTCCGCTTTAAGACCGAGCAGGAAGCGATTGCGATGGCCAACGACACCGAGTTCGGCCTTGCCGCCTACTTCTACAGCCGGGATGTGGGACGCGTCTTTCGCGTAGCCGAGGCGCTCGAAGCCGGTATTATCGGCGTCAACGAGGGCATCATATCCACAGCCGTCGCTCCTTTTGGGGGAATCAAGTCCTCGGGCTTAGGGCGCGAGGGATCCAAATACGGAATCGACGATTACCTGGAGATCAAATACTTGGCTCTCGGCGGGATCGGCGCCTGAGGGATGCGCTCTAACCGGCTCACATAAGTCCCTCTTCCGATACCCGTTGGCGCTCTTTTCTGAGAGCGCCGGACACTGATCGCCTTTCCACTACGGCTGCGGAAGATAAACTGCAGCCGGAAGCGGATCGGCAAGGCTGTCCGGGGGCCTTCCGGCTTTGCGCCTGACCCAACTCCTCCATAGCGCGAGCCCTCTCTGTCGGCGGACCGCCACACAGAGGCCGATCAAAAGATGCGTCTTCCCTCCCCAGGCAAGCTTCCCCTGTCGGTTGATTATGTCCAGCGCGCGCATGCAAAGTGCGGTAGCGTCCTAATCTGAGGTGCAAGCGTATTACACTCCGCCGCCTTTACATTGAATCCGAATCGCAAAACACATAATATGTCTTCTCACTGTCTGCGCGGCGTTGTGCAGTCCAGTCAACCTGAACGGAGCTGAAATGCGAATTCTACGAATGCTTCTGACGCTGGGCCTTGCGATCATGGCCACGCATCCTGTCTCGGCTCAGACTTCCGGCGAGATCACCGGGACCGTCGCCGATTCAACTGGCGCTCTCGTGGAAGGCGCCCAGGTTCGAGTGGAGAACACAGCCACGAACCAACTTCGCGAAGTGCAAACCAATCAGGCCGGGACCTACAGCGTCCCGTTCCTCGCGCCAGGCGCTTACGTAGTAAGGGCGCAGAAGGCGGGATTCAAATCGGCGGTCCGAAGTGACGTGGCATTGCAGGTTGGCTCGGTTACGCGTGTCGATTTCAGTATCGAAGTAGGCTCAGTGAGCGAGTCGATCGAAGTGAAATCTGGCTCGGAAATGCTTACGACGGAATCGACGGCGGTCGGCACCGTAATCGAGAATAAACGCATTGTGGAGTTGCCTCTGAACGGCCGCAATTACCTGCAAATGGTTGCACTGAGTCCGAATGTCTCAGCTGAGCAAGGGGCCGGGGGCGAAGCGGCGGCGCGAAAAGGCGGGGAACGTACACAAAGGTCGATCGCAGTGGCAGGAGCGCGCAGTCAGTTTAACCACTACACTCTCGATGGCATTGAAAATACGGACCCCAGCTACAACATCTACGCACTGCGGCCATCCATCGACGCGCTTGAGGAGTTCAAGGTCGAAACGGGCGTCTATTCGGCGGAGTTCGGGCGCGCCGCAGTTCAGATTAACGTGGCGACCAAGGCCGGTACGAACCGGTACCATGGCACTGTATTCGAATTTCTCCGGAGTGACGTGCTGGATGCGAAAGAGTATAAGCAGGTGGGAAACAAAAATCCCTTCCTGCGCAATCAGTTTGGATTTACGCTGGGCGGCAAACTGATCCGCGACAAATTATTTTTCCTTTCCAATTTCGAGACTTTGCGTGAAGAGAAGACGCTGCAGGGTTTGGCGAACGTGGCGCCGGACCGAATGCGGGGGGGCGATTTATCCGCTTCAGGGCGCACAATTTTCGACCCGGCAACCCGCGTTTACTCAACCGATGCGAACGGAAACGTCAAAGCCGTTTCCGCCACGCCCTTTGCCAATAACATCATTCCTTCCAGCCGATTCAATCCGGTTTCAGTCAAACTGCTCGAGTTTTACCCCCGCGCTACCCGCGCAGGTGACACGATACTCGGCAATTTTGCTCGCCAGCGCCTCCGGCCCATCACCTGGGAGCAGTTTAACCATCGCATGGACTATCTGGAGAATACGAAATCCACCTGGTTTGGACGTCTTAGCTGGGGAGACGATGATTCCAAAGAGATTGCCGACTTCCCGGACCAGGAAGCAAATATCCTGACCAAAACCTGGCAGACGGTGCTTTCAAATATCCGTACCTTTAACCCGACGCTGGTGAATGAGTTTCGCTTCGGATGGACGCAGTTCGATAACGACCAGAAGCGATTTTATGCGAACAAACGTGATGTGACCGGCGAGTTGGGCATCATCGGTTTGAATAGCCCCGTGCCGCTGTCATATGGAACGCCTTCCATTGGTTTGGGGCTGGGACTCACAGGCTTTGGCGAACAGGGAAATGGGCCATTCGTCGGGCGCACATCGATCTTTCAGTGGATGGACAATGTCTCCTGGGTCCGCGGCAACCATTCCTTCCGATTCGGCGGAGAGGTACGGCGTGATCGTTTCAATGAAACCGGTAATGCCTTCACGCGCGGAAGTTTTGGTTTCGATGTGAACGCCACTCAGGACCCGGCTCGACGCGGCGTTACCGGCCACCCGTTTGCCGACTTCCTTCTCGGTGAAGTTTTTACGCCCACCCGCGCGCGAACATTTTCGAATGGTTTGCTGCGCTCCACGCCCACCGCCCTCTATGTTGAGGACACGTGGAAGATATCGCCCAAACTCACTCTGACGCTCGGCCTACGATACGAAAACACTCCGCCGTACCATGATAAGTACCGCGGCGGCATCAACGTCATCGTCTATGATTCAGGCGTTGGCCCGGACCGTCAGGTGATACCGGGCTCGCGCGTGCCAGCCCAAATTCGCCCCGGCAAAGGCGATTTTCATGAAGGGCTCCCCTTCCACTTTCATGACGGCATCCCCCTGCTGACAGGAGACGATCTGCTGGGCCATGCCACAGTTAAACGCGACAACAATGACTTCGCTCCCCGTGTTGGATTGGCCTGGCGGATCGGCGAAAGCTTGACGGTTCGAGCCGGGTTCGGAATGTTCTACGTGCAGGACATTGCTGAGGCGCGGTTCGATCTTTCTCGCAACGTCGGCGGACGCTCGCAGTTCACCGCCGATTCCGAACGGCCCAACTCCAATCTGAGCGATCCCTTCAAATTCGAGGGCGGCACATGCTCCAACTGGACAGGGCCGTGTCAGGGGCCTACCTTCACGCTGGCGAACAACACTAATCGCCGCACGCCATATATGGTTCAGTGGCTCCTCAACATTCAAAAACAATTGGACAGAAACACCGTTCTGGAAGTGGGATACATCGGGAATGGAGCGCACAAGCTGGAACTGCTGCGCGTTTGGAATCAGCCCGTGAACCGGCTGGGCCCGAACGATTCGCGCACGCTGCTGCAACGGTCGCCGTTCCCCGCTTACGGCCTGATCCAGACCGTGGACAACCATGCCAACTCCAGTTACAACGGCCTCTCCATAAAGGCCACACGCCGCTTCGCCCAGGGCCTGACTTACCTCGCCGGATTCACATGGTCAAAAGCGCTCGATCAGGGCAGCGCCATTCGCAACAACGCAGGCGACAATCAGTTTGCTACCGATAACTATAACTTCAAGCGGGAGCACGCTCTCTCGCAGTTCCATACGGGGCGGCGCTTTGTTTCCTCCGTTCTCTATGAGCTGCCCTTCGGTGCCGGCAAGCCCTTCGCCAAAGGGCGAGTCGTCAGCAGCATCGCCGGCGGCTGGCAGCTCGGAGCCATCGTGACGTTATCGGACGGCACACCGATCAACGTGGGCCAAATCGGAGATCCTTTGAATATCGGCACACCCAACGTCCCGGACGCCACCGGAATCAGCCCCATCCCGTCGAATCGGACTCCGGATAACTTCTGGAACATCGCTGCATTCAGCGCTTCGGACCCGACGCTCGCTTATCGGTTCGGAAACACTGGCCGCAACCTGTTGTTAACGCCGGGGCTCGGGCAACTGGATTTCTCGTCGACAAAGACAATACGGATTCGCGAAGGGCAGTCGTTCGAGTTTCGTTTTGAGGCGTTCGACTTCTTCAATCATCCGAACTACAATCCCCCATCGGCGGATGTCCGCACGCCCTCAACATTTGGAAGAATTACGACGGCTCGTACCATGCGGGAGATGCAATTCGGCTTTAAGTACATCTTCTGATCTCGCCTAACAGGGTGCTGAAAAAGTAAGAGTTGTGGCCGGCGCTCTTTCTCTTTAAGCCCCCTGGGGGTGATTTACGGGGTTGTTGAGTTACCCCAGTGAGGGGATACGTGGCCAAAACGCCTTGTATT
>JAUZEU010000580.1 GCA_030838885.1 Bryobacterales bacterium
AATACAAGGCGTTTTGGCCACGTATCCCCTCACTGGGGTAACTCAACAACCCCGTAAATCACCCCCAGGGGGCTTAAAGAGAAAGAGCGCCGGCCACAACTCTTACTTTTTCAGCACCCTGTTAGGCAGCCACACGATCCCGGTTCGGCGACAGCAGGAGTCAATCGTGTGTGCTGTTGAGTCAACAGCCCGGTACAATTATGTCCATTTTCCGGCAACTCGGATAAACGTTTCATCAACCCGCCACAATCTCCCGGATGGGCGCATCCCGCGCGCCGGATGCGGTCGAGCAGGATCGGTCCGTAGTGCAGAACCCGGCGGGCGATGGTCGAGTGATCCAGCGTTAATCCATGCTCGGCCATCATCTCCTCCGGATCGCGATAGCGGAGAGGATGTCTTTCTTGGCCGGTATCTTTTCGGCAACTTCCGTGAGGAAGGCGCGAGAGTCTGCACGGGCTGATGTGCCGTCGCGCCGTTTAGAAAGGATTTGCTCTCCGTTTTAGAAGCAGCCGCTTTACGCCCTCCGAGCGGTGAAGCTGGTGACGAATAACGTCACTAATGTTGCGCCTACCAGTGCGGCGCTGAGCAGGAGGGCGGGGCGGAATCCCAGCCAACCGATTATCGCTCCAGCCGGAAAATCTCCCAGTGGCCGAACGCACATGATCAGCAGTGTGTTCAGGCTCATGGCGCGGCCTCGCATTTCCGGCGGAACACGGGTCTGTAGCAGGGTAACGGTCACAGCCCCGGCAGCATTCTGCGCTGCTCCCAGGATAAACAGTGCGGGAATGGCGACGCGCAGGCTGCCGCTCAAGCCAAAAGCGGCGAGCGCCACCGTCCAAAGCAGGATCGACACGAACACAAGCCGGTCTTTGTATCGCAAGTCGCCCAGGGAAGCTATTATCAAAGCGCTGAGGACTGTCCCGGCTCCAAGCGCCGAGAACAACATGCCGAGGTCCGCCGGACCGGCCCACAGGACTTGCCGCGTAAATAACGGAATCATCAGCGCTGCCGACGGCCCGAAAAACAGCAGCGCGCCATACGGCGAGAGTACCGAGGGAAGTACTGCATCCCGCTGAACGTAGCGGAGAGCCCGCCGCACCGAGTCCAGCAGGTTTCCACCGGGCACTGTCGTTTGTTGCGCGGCCGGAGTGTGCAAGAGCAGCAGGGCTGCCAGCACGCCGAAGTAGCTTGCCGCGTTTAAAAAGAAGTTTCCGGAATAGCCCATCCTGCTGAGGGCCAGACTGGCAAGCGCCGGTCCCAGGACAGAAGCGCCATTGAATACCGCTGATTGCAGAGCAACGGCATTCATCAGGTTTTCTTTTGGCACGAGTGACGCGATCAGCGAGTTACGGGCGGGTTGGTCGAAGCTCAGCGTGGCGCCGCTCCCGAACGCCACTAACGGAACCATCCAAAAACGGATTACTCCTGTTGCCGTGAGCACGCCCAGCAGAACAGCAAGTCCCATTAAGATGCTTTGCGTCAGCAGCAGCAGCCGCCGCTTATCGAACCGGTCCGTAGCATCGCCGCCTACCAGCGCGAAGAGGAGGAAGGAGAGCGCCTGTGCCAGAGACACGGTTCCGAGCGCCGCTGGCGAGCCGTGAGTCAGGTCCAGCACCAGCAGACTCTGGGCTACGATTTGCATCCACGTGCCCACGGCGGACACTGTCAACCCGGCCCAAAGCAGGCGGAAATTGCGATACCGCAAGGCCCGAAATGTCGCCAGGCGGGAACTGCTCCCGGCTCGGGAGCGTGGAGGACTCGCCTCCGGTTTCCTGCTTGCGTGCATGCCGTCTCGATTGGTAGTATAGCGGCCAGTAGCAACTAGCTACCAAAAGAGAGGGATAGATTCATGCAATGGGAAACGCCCCAGGTTGAAGAGATCTGTCTGAGCTGCGAAATCAACTGTTACAGCAACGCCGATTTCTAACTCGCGACCGCGCGGTAGTGGCACTCGGGAAGATTAAAAAACACCGGGTTGTTGCTGGCGCGCGGTTTTACCCCTCTCGTTTGTTTCCCTTGACATGCGGTTAAGAATATTAGGCAGCGCAGCGGGCGGTGGCTTCCCGCAGTGGAACTGCGCGTGTCCGAACTGCCGCCGATTACGGGAAGGCAAGTTCGCGGGCACGGCGCGCACACAGGCACAGCTTGCTTGGACTGCTGCTCCCGGCCAATGGACGCTGCTTAACGCCTCGCCGGATCTTCACGCCCAAATTGAAGCGACGCCCGAACTTTGGCCGCGGGACGGGACACGGAACTCCCCGATCAGCGATGTGATTGTACCCAGCGCTGAAGTGGATCAGACTCTCGGCCTTCTGCTCCTCCGCGAGTTTCATTCGTTTCGGGTCCACGCCACAGCCTCAGTTCGCAAAATTCTCACCGAAGACAACAGTTTGTTTGGCGTGCTCGCACGTTTTGCCGGTCAGGTTTGCTGGAAGGATATTCTTCTGGATGAACATTTCTCCGCTGGTGGTGCGCGCCTGGAAGTCTTGCCTCTGCCCGGTACCTTTCCCGGTTTCGTCAGCGCCTCCAGGTTGGCGGAATCCAATCCCGCCGAGGCTGTAATAGGTCTTCTGATTTCGCCCGAATCAGGCGGAGGTACGCTGGCGTTTCTTCCCGGAGCGGGCAGCGTCTCCGAGGCACTGCTGGAGCGCCTGCAGGCGTGCGACGTGGTGCTCTTCGACGGCACCTTCTGGAGTGATGCCGAGCCGTCTCGCATTCCGGGCGTGACCCGTACCGCCCGGCAAATGGGACATCTGCCGATTTCGGGGGCTGGGGGCAGCCTCGAACGTCTGGCAACGCTCGAGCGGCCACGGAAGATTTTGATTCATATCAACAACACGAACCCGATCCTTGATGAAGAAAGCGTGGAACACCGTAGGGTGCGCGAATCCGGCTGGGAAGTTGCCTGGGATGGAATGGAGATGACACTGTGACGGCTGTTCAGGATCAGGAGCTCGTGACACCTGCCGAACTGGAAACCCGCTTGCGGGCGATCGGGGCGGAACGGTACCACCACCGACACCCTTTCCACAGATTGATGCACGAAGGGATGCTGACTCGCGCCCAACTTCAGGCGTGGGCCCTCAACCGCTACTACTACCAGAGCGTGATCCCCATCAAAGACGCGATCATCTTATCCCGCAGCGAAGACCCCGCGTTTCGCCGTGCCTGGCGCAAACGCATCATCGACCATGACGGAGACGGCACCGATCCCGGCGGCATCGAAAAATGGATCCGCCTGGCGGAGGCGACTGGCCTGAATCGAGAGCAGGTGGTATCGGAGCGGGGGATTCTTCCGGGCGTGCGTTATGCGGTGAATGCGTACTTCGACCTGGTCTCGAAGCGCAGTTTCCTGGAAGCTGTGGCATCCTCGCTCACCGAGTTATTTTCGCGCGATCTCATCGCGCTGCGGATGGACCGGATTCGGGAACACTATCCTTGGTTGAGTAGTGGCCTGGCTTATTTCGACGCTCGGCTGACGCAGGCTCCCGAAGATGTGACGTTCGCACTGGCCTGGGTGACCGAAAATGCCAGCACGCGAGCGGGACAGGAGCTTGCGTTCGGCGCATTGCGGGCCAAGTGCGATATTTTGTGGGCCCAACTCGACGCGCTTTACTACGCATATGTCGAGCCTGGCTGGCCGCCGCCCGGAGCGTTTCGCCCGGGAATGGACAACGGAACGGCATGAGCGGCCTCGCGCAGGACAGCGTGCTGCGGCTGGCGCCCGGATGCCGCCTGAGTGCGGCTGGCGGTCCCGAGGATTTGCTGTTGATTCCTGAAGGCGCCTTGCGGCTGAAAGGGCCGGCGCGCACTATTGTCGAGCTTTGCGACGGGAAGCGCACGTTGCCGAAAATCGTCGAAGAATTGAAGCGGCGCTACCCGACGGAGGACGCGTTTAGAATCGAAACAGAGGCCGTGGCGCTTCTTTCGCGTCTGCGCGATAGAGGTGTCCTCGAACACGTATGAAGTACACTCCCCGGGCGCTGATCGCCGAGGTTACGCATCGCTGTCCGCTGCATTGCGTGTACTGCTCGAATCCCCTCGAAATGCAGCGCCGCTCGGACGAACTTTCGACGGGAGACTGGGCAACTATCTTCGAGCAAGCGAGCGGGATGGGCGTTGTGCAGTTGCACCTCACGGGGGGCGAACCGCTCTCGCGAACCGATCTCACTGAGTTGGTGCGGGCCGGCCGCGAGGCTCATCTGTATTTGAATCTGATCACCTCGGGCGTGGGGCTGGATGAACCCCGACTCGATGCCCTTATCGACGCTGGTCTGGATCACATTCAACTCAGTTTTCAAGATGCCGAGGAAGCGCCCGCCAACGAATTCGCAGGCACCCGCAGCCACGCTTTCAAGTTGCGCGTTGCAGGGATGATCCGGCAGCGCCGGATTGCGTTCACGATCAATATTGTCATACACCGGCGTAACATCCGCCGGCTGGAGGAGATGATAGCGTTTGCCGAGCAGAGCGGCGCTCAGCGCTTGGAGATTGCGCATGTGCAATATTACGGCTGGGCGTTGCGCAATCGGGACGCCTTGCTGCCCACGCGCGAGCAACTCGATCGCTCCGTCGAAATTGTGGACGCCGCGCGCGAACGTCTCCAGGGCCGCCTGCGAATCGATTTCGTCCTGCCCGACTATTACGCCAAATTCCCCAAGCCTTGCATGAACGGCTGGGGACATCAGCAGATGCTCATTGACCCCGCGGGCCGCGTGTTACCTTGCCACGCCGCATCGGTGATCCCCGGACTGGAGTTCTCCAGCGCCCGCGAGCGCCCGTTGCGCTGGATCTGGGAGGAATCGCCGGCATTCAACCGCTTCCGGGACGAAAGCTGGATGCCGGAGCCGTGCCGGAGCTGCGATCGCCGCACACGTGACTTCGGCGGTTGCCGCTGCCAGGCTTTCCTGCTCGCCGGCGACGCAGCAACAACGGACCCGGTTTGCACGCTCGCGCCGATGCACACCATAGTGGAAGAAACACTCCAGCGTGTGAATGGCGGTGGGGACCGAAGCTGGGTGTACCGCATCGATCCGAGGTAAAGAATCTTTCGATAAGGACGTGTAAGTCAGAAGGCATTTAGGCGAGCGTGCCAAAGACGGACACAAATATGCCTCACTACTCCAGAAGCTTCATGCGGAGACGGCCTCCTGCGCTGCGTCTGATCCTCGGGTGCTCGCAATACGGGCTGTTGCCGCCGGCGAACGGGCTCCCGACGGTTAGCTTCTCCGACGCCATCACCGCTGGCACGGCCTACCTTGAGAATAAACACGCTACCCGCTCCTCCGTTACAGTCAGTCGGACAGAGAACCATATGAGCCGAGTGAGTGCAAACAGCAGACGGCGACGTCCCCAAGGAGTCGCGCTCGCCTATACGCGATTACACCGACGTCACGTCCGGGCGATGACCTTTGCGTTCGAGCAGTTTCCGGAGTTTTTCGAGCTGCTCCTTTGTGCTGCTGCGCATCCAGGACTCGGGGGCGACTCTAGCGGCCGTTGACTTTGCTTTCTCGTACGGGGTCCACGCCCCGGGATGGCGACATACGAGGGTGAAACCTCGGAGAACGCAGTTGCCCGCTTCTGCGCTCAGAGGTGCGGCTGGTGCCCGCAGCCTGGCCTGCGTTGCTGAGTGCTGGGTACGTTCGCGGTTCCCGGATCAGCCGCCCAGATCCGGGCCTGAGCCCGCAGTCCGCTCGCATTTTCGCGGCTGGCGCGTTTCCCTTCAGACAGCCGCATGCCAGATCGGAGGTCACAAGCCGACTTCAGGGAGTAATCCGGCCGAGGTCCTGGGACGCCTCTGGGAGGCGTCCACTTCTCACCATAGCCGCCTTCGCGGAAACGTGAATCAGGCGGCTACTTCGATTCTCATCTTCCGTAACCGACTTCAACGGCCCCAGCAAAAGCTCCGTCGCTGTCCTTTCACCACACCGTCGAAAATCATGCTCCTGGGTTCAGGATGGGTCCTGGAGTAAGCGGTGTGAGTTCGACTTGGTAGCCCAGTTTCCGGAGGTCAGCCACAAGCTTCGACGCCTCTCTTTTAGGGCCTTGGGATTGGGTTCAAAGCCCTTTTCCACATAGGCGACGCCATCGTGCAGATCCTTCCAGATGAGCCGGCAAAGACGATGGGCAATAGCCCAGACCGCTTTCTTATATCCCATGCGCGGCAGCCACCGCCGGAAATAACCTGAAGGCGGCAGCCCTCCTTCTTTACCGCGGCATAGGCCAGTTGATTCAGCAGTCGTCGCATCGTCCTGTTTCCCTTGGCCGAGCGATTGCTGCTGGATTCGCCTGATCCGATCGGCAATGTGCAGAGCATCTCTCCTGACCGACAATGGATCGCGGTAGGTCTTCCTTTGCGGGATCATAGCGTAGGAACCATCGTGGCCGTGCCGACGGCGGGAGGCGATCCGCGTCTGATCTGTCCGGGGTATTGTGCGGTACAGTGGGATACCTCCGGGAAGTTCTTCTACGTAGGCCTCGTCCACCGATCCCAGCATAGCGCTGGCAAGACAGTCGCAATTCCGCTATTGCCGGGGAAGACACTGCCCGACTTGCCACCGGCGGAATCCGGGAGTTGAATGACGTACAGGCCTTCCGCGGCGCAAGGATCATCGAAGCATGGGACATATCACCCGGACGCGATCCTTCGGTTTACGCTTTTGCTAAGATGACGGTGCACCTTAACCTCTTTCGAATACCCTTGCGGTAACCAGTAACTCGAGCCTGTGATACGGAAACAAACCGCGCCGCAACTGTCGGGCTAAATAATCCGCGGTGTTTGCGAACGGTTTTAGGCATCCGTGGCGTCGCAGCACTTGGACGAAAAACGCGCAAACCGTTGTCTGACTTTGCGTACAGGATTCGCGTCGCGAAGCCGACTTCAGGGGACTAATCTCCTCGAGGGCCGTTTCGCGTTCTCGATCTCAACTTCCGGTTGGCCCGGTTGCGCGCGAGCCTGCCGCAAACTGACCCCCTTCGACACCCCGCGGTCTGGTCCAGTCGAATCGCGCCCTGATCGCGCGAAGCTATGTGGAGATCTCTCCCACCGGCGATTCCAGGTAACCGGACCCGGATATACCGGGTCGCCCGCGATCGGCAAAGTTCGGGGACGTTAACAAAATTCCCACTCTCGTGAGCGCTCCCTGGTCACGATTGGTTCGGACTGATCCATGGTGATTCAGTCGAACCGAGGTCAAGACGAAGATGTTGGCTCCAATTTCGCCCGCACCACCGGGAATGGGAGAATTGTGACAGCCTGCGCAAGAATTGGTGCCGGGGCGCTGACAATGACAAGCAGTTGAAGTTGCGCCGGGAAAATCCAGGGGCGAAGAGAGAGCGTTGGCGTTCCTGCGCCTTTGGCAAAGGCCGCCTTTGGCCCCTCCTGGATTTTCCAATGCGCTTAGAATCAGTAATAATCGCCAACCGAATCCGAGCAGAGTTCTCAGTCAGATTCGAGACTCACGGCCGTTCTGCAGATGCTCCGGAGCTCGCGACTCCACGGCCGATCGAATTGGTCTGTCGTTAGCCAATGGAATCGCGACCTAGAGATAACCTACTTGACCTCCTGGCATCGGCGGACAGGCGAATCCCTGCCGACCATCGAAGTCAACCGGCGAGCTCAACGGTTCGAGGCACCACGCTCAGAGCCAGGCACAAGAATGAGCGTGCCACGGGAGTTCGGGCAGCCAGTGGCATTTGTGCCGAGATTAGTCACCTGGATTTCGCCTGCCACG
>JAUZEU010000588.1 GCA_030838885.1 Bryobacterales bacterium
TACCTTTGCTGGTGGGCTGCGCCATCATCCCGGTTCTGTTCCTGCTCCGGCGATCGCTCGCGGAGACGGACGAGTTCCTTGCCCGCAAGCGCCATCCGTCGACGCGCGAAATCCTGGCTTCTCTCGGTGCCAACTGGAAGCTCGTGGTGCAGGGCACCATGCTCGTCACGATGACCACAGTTTCGTTCTACATGATTACGACGTACACGCCGACCTTCGGACGCACCGTGCTGCACCTGACAAACCGGGACAGCCTGGTCGTTACTTTATGCGTTGGCGTTTCCAACTTCCTGTGGTGCCGCTGTCGGGCGCTTTGTCGGACCGGATTGGACGCAGGCCCATACTGATTGTTTGCTCGCTTCTTGCCGTCCTGACAGCCTACCCGGCGCTCGCCTGGGCCGTTGCCTCGCCTTCCTTTTTCCGGCTGTTGATTGTGGAGCTGTGGCTGTCTTTCATGTACGGCGGATACAACGGCGCTCTGATCGTCTACCTGACCGAGATGATGCCACCCCAGGTTCGGGCGTCGGGATTCTCGCTCGCCTACAGTCTGGCCACGGCGCTGTTCGGCGGCTTCACACCTTACATCTCTACATGGCTGATTGACCGAACAAGCAATCGCGCGATTGCCGGGGCCTGGCTGACGTTCGCCGCTCTTACCGGTCTGATCGCGATTCTGGTCGCGAACCGAACGTCGCACGAACCGGCCGAAGCCGCGGCAGCAGGAATTCACGCCGGCTATGCGCAGTACGGGCGGCCTGATCCCGATCGGCTCCAGGCCGCT
This sequence comes from Bryobacterales bacterium, assembly GCA_030838885.1. GTDB lineage: Bacteria > Acidobacteriota > Terriglobia > Bryobacterales > Bryobacteraceae > BOG-234. Next base: position 782 of record JAUZEU010000588.1, read on the forward strand.
TCGCCGATTGCACGCGAGGCAGCCGACGATGCAAGCCACTGTACCAGCTTCTTGGCCAAACTCGATCTGTTTCGCGGTCGATGGGATCCCTGCGGCGAAGACCGTGACTCGCCGTGCCGCGGCCGGGAGCGGGCCTACGATATCGATTCGGGTTGCGCGCTGCCTGTCGAAGGGCCGCAAAGCAGACTGGCTTTGGAACTACCCTGATGCCGAGCACGAGAGCTCCGGGCCGACTTCCTCAGGCTTCCGGCGAACAGCTACCGATATTAGTACTTAACGGCCGACTCAGGCGGGCAGGTCACCGTTACTACCGGCGCCCCCCAGATTCAATGCTCACATCGCGGTAGCGCCGTTTTACTGTACAGCCTGGCTAAGTTCAAACGCCGTTATCGGGAATGCCGCAGGCGATCAGATCGCACACGTACACCGAGATGTGTCCCGCCTACGCACTCCCGGTCAGCGCTATTGGTTTTAGCGGGAGTAAACCCTGCAACTTCCTCGAACCGGTCTTTTGGTAACACGTTCAGCGACGCCGGCGTTTGCCTGAGAAGCTTCTGGTCGTTGCAGGCTTCGGCCCGTTTCCCGACGGCTGGCTGGCGCTCATCGAAGCCAGAAACGCCTGCACGTCCGTTATGAGCCCGATGGGCCGCGGCAGCAACGGCAGTTCGCGATATTGCACCTGAATCCCCAGTGCGCGCTCATAGCTGCGCATATCGGAGCGTTCGAGCGGAGTCACAAAGGTCCAGGAGGCGCCACGTGCGCCGCCGCGGCCCGTGCGTCCGACGCGATGAATGAAGTTTTCCGCCTCCTGCGGCAAATCGTAGTTCACGACATGCGCGATGTCATCCACATGAATCCCGCGTGCCGCCACGTCGGTTGCGACCAGCACGCGGTAAACACCGTCTTTGAAGCCCTGGAGCGCTTCGTTCCGCTGGCTCTGCGAGCGGTCGCCGTGGATCGAAGCCACCTTGTGTTTCCCGCGCTCCAGAAATTTCGCGAGCCTGTCGGCGCCCTCTTTGGTGGCCACGAAGACGAGGAAAGAACCCTTCTGCTTCTTCAGCAGATGCTCGAGGAGATCAAACTTGGAGGCCTGAGCGACTTCGTAGCAGAAAAGATCGATCTGGCCGGCCGTTTGCGAGCACACCTCCACCGCGATCCGCACCGGATTGTGCACGTAACTTGCGACCAGGCCCGCCACAGACTGCCCCATTGTCGCTGAGAAAAGCATTGTGTGGCGTTTCGCCGGAAGCTTATCGAAGATGATGCGCAGAGAGGGAAGGAAGCCCATATCGAGCATCCGATCGGCCTCGTCGAGAACCACAGTGGCGGCGCCGGAAAGATCGATCAGCCGCCGTTCCAGATAGTCGCAGAGACGGCCCGGCGTCGCGATCACCACCTCGGCCCCGGCCTGGATATCGCGCAACTGATTGGTCTCGCTCATGCCGCCCACAACCACGGAAGTGCGCAGGCGCATGCCGCGGGCGAGTTGCCGGAATGCCGCATCGATCTGAATGGCAAGTTCGCGTGTGGGGCTGAGGATCAGGACTTTTACTGTCTTGGTGCGGGGAACCGCGGCGAGAGCCTCAATCACCGGAATTGAGAAGGCCAGAGTCTTGCCTGTGCCAGTCTGCGCGGTCGCCACGACGTCGCGGCCTTCCATCAGTGGCGGAATGGCCTGCGCCTGGACGGGCGTTGGAGTGACGAATTCGTGTTTAGCGAGGTTGTTCCGCAGCGCGGAGCAAAGATTGAGTTCGGAAAAATGCTGCATCAATTGTGTTCGGTTCTTCCTGCGGAGAACCGAAACGCTGTCAGTTTTCAGGATAGCAGCGTTAAGAAAGTGCTGAAGGCAATGCGGGATCGAATGAGAACTCCGGAACGTCAGGTTACGGCGTTGGGAGAGACCGGCGAAGCCGACTCCTCATCTCGTACCTTCCCGAACGGGACTCCTGGACGATTAGTCGCGAGAAGCCCGACCTATCTCCCAGAACGCCGTTTCACTGGCGCGTTCTTCTACTCGCTGATCGAGCGAGGGCCTTTTCGCCGTCTACAGTTTCTGATTGCGGGCATCCTGTGTAGCAGAAAGGGGACGTTTTGAGGGCCGTGAGGGAGGAAGGAGTCGCGGCTTCCGAGCGCTTTGATCCGGGCCATCGCGCCAATGACGATCCGGGACCGCCGTTATATTGAGACGGAACCGGTGTTTCTGTCGCTCGTCTTCAACCGGACGGCACCGCCGTGCGAACGCAGTTGCCTTGCCGGTCGTGGTGGGATAAAACTGAGATGCCCTTTTAAGCTCACGGAGATTCTTTTGAAGACCTTGTTCGTCGTCGTGTGTACGTGTGCGGCTTTACCCCTGATGTCTCAGACTGTGTCGCCGACTGTGCCCCCGGTTGCGGTCCCGATTGTCGCCAATGACAATCGGGTGCCGGCGGGTCTCTTGAAAGACGGCGTCCTGACCCTCGTGCTGGAGTTGCGGAAGGGGAACTGGCA